>CAIUDO010000826.1 GCA_903897935.1 uncultured Pseudomonadota bacterium | reverse complement strand
GTCCACGGCCCGCTCGACGTGCTGGGTTATCTCGGCCTGATCGTCGATCCGTTCGAAGGCCAGCCGCTGTCCGACCTGCTCGGAAGCCTCGAGATGCCTGCGGCGCTCGACCTGTTCCGCGACGTGCTGTCCGCCGTCGCCGCGGCGCACGAAGCCGGCGTGCTCCACCTCGACCTCCACCCCGACAACATCCTCGTCGGTGGGTCGGCGTTCGGCGGGCGCGAAGTGAAGCTGACGGGCTTCGGGTTCGCGAAGCTGGTCGAAGACGTCGACAAGTCGTCGCGCCAGATCTTCTCGCGCCTCGCCGCCCCCGAGATGTTCACCGCGGACGACGCCGCGGACGAGCGGGCCGACGTGTTCTCGCTGGGCGCGCTGCTGTACGAGATGGTCACCGGAAAGCCTGCGTTCGAAGGTGATGTCGTCGCCAGCCTGCGCCGTCGCGCCACCGCCACGTTCACGCCGGTCGCCGACGTGTCGCCGTCCGTGCAGCCGAAGGTCGCGCAGGCGATCGCGCGCTGTATGCGCCCGAAGCGTGGCGAGCGGTTCCAGACGGCCGCTGCGCTCGGTCGCGCCCTGTACGGCGACGCGTTTACGTTCGCGCTCGCCGAGCGCACGCTGGAGGTGCCGCGCACGGAGCGGGGCGCGCCCGCCGAGCGGACCGGCCCGCAGCGCGCCGTGCCGGCCGAGCCGCCGCGACAGGCGCAGCTCCCGGCGTGGATCCTCGCGGTCGCCGTGGTGATCGTCGTCGGGCTCGGCGCGATCGCGTTCGCAGGCTCGACGGTCGTCGAGATGGTGGCGTCGGCCGAGGCGGTCGGGTCGTCGGTCGAGACGATCGAGGTCGCGATGACGGACCGCACCACCCTGGTCAACACCGTCGTGCAAGCGGGCGGGCCCGACCAGCAGCTGCGCGCGTTGCTCGCCGAGTACGACGAGGCCGGCGCGGACAAGAAGCCTACCGTCGCCCTCACCTACCTCAAGGTCATGCGCTCTCAGGTCGCGCGGATGGCGTCCGATCCCAGCCAGGCGGGCGCGGCCAATCGAGTGGAGCTGGGGCTCGTCCGCGTCGAGCGGGCTCTCGACAACCACCGCAAGACGCTGACCCAGTGGGACGCCATCGCGCACTCCGTCCGTGGGTCGGTGCTCGTCGCGGTCGGGCTCGTCGACGCCCCGTCCGACGACGCGCGCGCCTTCCTTGACTCCTGATTCCACCTGAACCGTTCCCGGCCGCTGGCTCCCGAGGAACGCCTCGGGTGCTCGTGGCGACATCCGATGAGGTGCCTCATGATCTCGGTCCTCGCCTTTGCGTTCGGCTGCTCCGACCCGCCGCCGCCGCCGCCGCCCAAGTTCGAGCCACGGCCGGTGTCGGTGGATCCGAAGTTCCGGTCCGCGATGGAGGCCACCCGCACCACCGTGGTGGTCGGTCCTGACGCGGCGACGCGGTGGATCGAGCCTCGTATGGACATCCCGCGCGCCGAAGACCCCACCGGTTGGACACGCGCCGACCACCCGACCCGCGGCGACAACGGCAAGGGCGACGCGACCCACGGCGACCGCACCGGTGGCTGGCAGAACGGCAAGCTCGGCGTCGGGTCGAGCCGCTTCCACCACCCGACCGACGTCGTGCTCGGCGACGGCATCGGCGCCGTGTACACGCGGACCACCTTCACGGTGAGCGACCCCGAAGAGCAAGACGGCATGCTGTTGCACGTCGACTACGACGACGGCTTCATCGCGTGGCTCAACGGCGTCGAGATCGCGCGCAGCCCCAACATGCAGGGCGTCGCCCCCGCGTGGAACGCCCGGCCGCGGTGGTCACGCGAAGAGATCGGCGGCCCCGGCCGCCCGATCAATGTCTCGGGGTTCATTCCGCAGGTTCAAGCTGGTGAGAACGTGCTCGCCGTCGCCGTGTGGAACAGCGATCCCAACGATCGCAGCATCGCGGTCGTGCCGACGCTCACGTTGTACGACGGCGACTTGCCGGCGCGCCCCGATCCGAGCGGAATCGTGCTCACCTGGGCAGACGACCCGACCACCAGCGCGGTCGTGAACTGGCAGAGCCTCGGCGCGCGCGCTGGCACGGTGTGGTGGGACACGAGCCCGCACAACGGTGACGTCGCGGCGTACCCGAACAAGGCGGCTGCGGTGGCCACCCCGCTCCCCGACCAAAGCGACCCGCGGACCGCGCTCCACGCGAGCATTACCGGCCTTCAGCCCGGCACCACCTACTACTTCGTCGCCGGTGACCCGGGCGCTGGCGTGAGCCAGGAGCGCTCGTTCACCACCCTGCCAGGGGGGGCTGCGCCCATCCGGTTCGTCGCCGGCGGTGACGTCGGGCTCGGCTCGGTCGCCCGCGACCTTCTCGGCCACGCGGCGCGGGTCAAGCCGATGTTCATCATGATCGGCGGTGACATCGCGTACGACAACGGCGCTCCGGACGCGTCGGACCGTTGGGACGAGTGGCTGAAGATGTACGACGAAGCGACCACGTCGTCGGGCGCGATGATCCCGTTGGTGATGTCCATCGGCAACCACGAGACCGACCCGAACAGCACGCCGCCGGCGGCGCCGTACTACACGTCGCTGTTCGATCAAGGCGGCAGCAGCTTCTACTCCCGCAAGCTGTCCGACGAGGTGGTGCTGGTCTCGCTCGACACCGGGCACACCGCGCCGCTCGACGTACAAGCTCAGTGGCTGGACCAGGAGCTCACGCGCTACGCCGCGATCCCATGGAAGATCGCGCTCTATCACGTGCCGATGTTCCCCACGCACCGCCCGTTCGACGGCGGCATGAGCAAGCAGGTGCGGGACGCGTGGCTGCCGGTGTTCGACGCGCATCAGGTCGACCTCGCGTTCGAGAACCACGACCACACGTTCAAGCGCACGCACCCGCTGGTCGGGGGCAAGCCCTCTGCAGAAGGGACCATCTTCCTTGGTGATGGCGCGCTCGGGGTCGAGCCGCGCACGGTCACGGCGAAGGGCGCGCCGTGGCTCGCGGTCGCGGAGTCGCGCAGCCACTTCTGGCTCGTCGACACCCACGTCGTCGGGGACGACGGCCGCGTCGGCCTGCGCGCGGTCGCGATCGACGAGTACGGCCACCGCTTCGACGAGGTCGCGCTCCCAGGCCAGTGACGGGGGCGCCGCGTTACCTTCCCCCGAGCGCCCTCACCGGCGTTCGAGGGGGTCGGATGCGGCGTTCCACCGTCGTTGCACGCAAGGTCCATGGCCGCGCTCGCTGGAGCGTCGCCGCAAGCGCGTGGCTCGTGCCTGGGCTCGTGATCGTCGCGGCCGGGTGTGGCAAAGACGTCGACCTGGACGGCTTCGTCGACGACGACTGCGCCCCGAGCGACGGCAGCGTGTACCCGGGCGCGCCCGAGGCGTGTAACGCCGTCGACGACGACTGTGACGGCTTCGTCGACGAGGGCGTCACCACCCTGGCGTGGTGGGACCGCGACGGCGATGGCTACGGCGACGACGCGTTCGTATCGCGTGTGTGCGAGCTGCCTGAAGACGCCGCGCTGCAAGGCGGCGACTGTGACGACCTCGACGCGCTCGTCTCCCCCGGCGTCGCCGAGCTGTGTGACGGGCGCGACGAAGACTGCGACGGCACCCCGGACGACGGCGTCGAGCTCACCTGGTACGCCGACGCCGACGGTGATGGCCGCGGCGACCCCGCGACATCCGCCGCCGCCTGCGCCGCCCCCGCTGGGATCGTTGGCACCGCCGACGACTGCGACGACGACGACCCGTACGCCTGGACCGACCGCGACGAGCAGTGTGACGATCGAGACAACGACTGCGACGGCCAGATCGACGAGGATGTCCAGGACCAACGCTTCTTCGCCGACGCCGACGGCGACGGCTACGGCGACCCCGACGCGCCCGTCTTGTCGTGCTCGCTCGAGGCGGGCATGGTCGCGAACGCCGACGACTGCGACGACGGCGACGCGGCCGTGTCGCCCGCGGCCGTCGAGACGCGCGGCGACGGCCTCGACGAAGACTGCGACGGCTACGTCGACGAGCACGGCGTCCCAGACGCCTACCCCACCCTCGACGACGCGCTCGCCGCCGCTGCCCCCGGTGAGGTGGTGCAGCTCGGCGCCGGCTACTGGTCGCTCAACGTCGACCTCACGGGCCGGGGCATCACCTTCGCGGGAGAGGGCTGCGACGCCACCGTCGTGCACGGCTCGAACCTCGCCTCGGTCGTCGTCGCCGACTCGGGCGCCGTCGAGAACATGACCCTCGCGGGAGGCTTCGCCGAGCAAGGCGGCGGGCTCCTCGTCAACGGTGACCTGTCGGTCTACAACCTGTGCGTCGACAGCAACGCGTCGTCGGGAGCGGGCGGCGGCGTCGCGGTGCTGCTCGGCGTGCTGGTCGCCGACGACCTCCTGGTCGCTCGTAACGAAGCCGCTACGGTCGGCGGTGGTCTGTACGTAGGCCCGTACGGATCGCTCACCGGGCAGCGGGTGCGGATCGTCCAGAACGAGGCCCAGGACGGCGGGGGCGTCTTTATGGAAGACGCCCTCGTCGAGCTCGAGTCTTCGGCGATGTGGGCCAACTATGCGTCGAGCGAAGGCGGCGCGTTGCTGGTCGACGAAGCCAGCGCGAGCGTCGGCGGGACGTTCGTCGGGCGCAACCTCACCCTCGACGGCAACGTCGCATTGTTCCGTGGCCACGCGCTCATGGTGGTCGAAGGCAGCGCGTCGCTCTCGCACAGCCTGTTCACGAACCACGATGTCGAGACCACCTACGCGATCGTCTACGACTCGTTCGGGGGTGAGACCGCCGTCGACGGGTCCGCATCGTGGAACAATCAGTCGGTCGACTGGCGGACGGAGGCGAGCCGCGACGTCTACCGCCCTGATCTGTTGCGCATCGACCCCCGCTACATCAATCGGGACGCGGCCGAGCCGCCGATCACGTGGGATCTGCGCCTGTCCGCCGGGTCACCCGCCATCGACGCCGCTCCGGACCTCGTCGACGCGGACGGGACCGCGGGCGATCTCGGAGCGTTCGGTGGCCCGAACACCTGGCCGGACGCCGGGTATGGCTTCCGGGACGACTGGGACGGCGACGGCCTGCCTGACGGCTGGGAAGAGCACAACGGGACCAACCCGTGGGTGCCCGACGCCGACCGCGACGACGACCTCGACGGCGCCACCGCCGAGCAAGAGCTCGCCGCAGGGAGTGATCCGGCGTCACCCGACACAGACGGCGACGGCGCGCTCGACGGCGACCCGGGGGAGCGCCCGCTCGACGCGCGGGACCACGGCCCCGTGGCGTGGCTGGGCGTCGACCGCTACGTGCTCGTTGGCCAACCCGTCACGCTCGATGCCCAGAGCTCGTGGGATCCGGACGGCGCCCCGCTCACGGCGCTGTGGTCGATGACGGTGCCGCTGGGCAGCGTCGCGGCCACCCTCCCCGACGCCCCGTCGCTCACGAACGTGTTCACGCCGGATGCCTCGGGACCGTACGTCGTCACCGTGACCATCGACGACGGCACCGCGATCTCGACCGACACCCAGGTGATCCGCGCCGTGCAGCCGGTGATCGTGCCGGATGACTACGCCACCATCGGCGAGGCGTTCGCGGCGGTCGACAACGGCGACGCGATCGGCGTGCGACCGGGCACCCACCCGGCGTCGATCGAGACGCTCGGCACCGACCTCGTGCTCATCGGCCTCGGCGATCCAGAGTCGGTCGTCGTCGACGCGCAGGGCGCCGGCCCGGTCATCACCACCACCGGCGGCGAGGCGATCACGCTGGCCAACCTCACCCTGACCGGTGGCGCGGGCGTCGACGGCGGCGGCGTGCGGCTGATCGACGGTGACCTCACGATGTTCGACGTCGTCATCCGCGGGAACACCGCGTCGGGCGCCGGCGGCGGGCTGTGGGCCGAAGGCGCGACCGTGTGGGCCGAGCGCGTCGTGGTCGACGGCAACCGCGCGGCGAGCGGGGCTGGCGTGTACGTCGACGGTGCGTCCACCTGGACCCAATCGTCTTGGATCGCCAACGTAGCGACCGGTGACGGGGGCGGCGCGTACTTCGTGGCCGGTGAGCACGACCTGATCTCGGCGGTGGCCCAAGGGAACATCGCCAGCGGCTCGGGCGGCGGCGTCTATGTGAACGAAGCGACCGTCGTCGCGACGAACGGCGCGCTCGTCGACAACAGCGCCCCCGCGGCGTCGGGCGCGTACGCGAACACCGGCCGCGCGACGTTCTGGTCGCCGCTGGTCGCGCACCAGAAGGGCGGCCCGGTGCTCGATCACGGGGCGGGCGCGGTCTTTGTGTTGTTTGCGTCGGTGTTCGGCAACGAAGGCGCGCTGTACGAAGATCCGACCGACGACATCGGGGACGGCCTGGGCGTCCAGAACGATGACCCGCGCCTGGTGCTGTGGACCGATGACGGCGTCGCGAACGACCTGCTCGCCCCCCGCCTCGACTCGCCGCTCCTGGACGCTGGCTGGCCCGAGCACCTCGACCGGGACGGCAGCCAGGTCGACATCGGGCCGTTGGGCGGCACTGGCGCGCCTGGCGACGCGGGCAGGTTCCTGGTCGACCTCGATGGGGACGGCCTCTCCGACGGGTGGGAGCTCGCGCTGGGCCTCGATCCGACCGACGCCGGCGACGCCGCGTCCGATCGCGACGCAGACGGCCTGAGCGCGGTCGAGGAGCACGATCTGGGCACGGACCCGGGCAACCCCGACAGCGACCTCGACGGCATCTCCGACGGAGACGAGGCCGCCGAAGGGAGCGACCCGTCCGACCCGTGGGACCACCGGCCGGTCGCGTCGGCGGGGCCTGACGCGCTCGTGGCGTCCGGCCAGGTCACGACGCTCGACGGCACGGGGTCGGTCGATCCGAACGGCGACACGCTGTCGTATCTGTGGACCTTCACCGCCGTACCCCCCGGGTCGATCCGCACGGACGCCGACCTGGCGCGGGTCGCCGCGCCGACGTTCGTGCCGGACGTCCGCGGCACGTGGCGGATCGGCCTGGTGGTGTCGGACGCCGGCTCGTCGTCGATCACCGACGAGGTGGTGCTCACCGCGTACGGAGACTTGCGGGTTCCCGACGACATCCCTACCATCGAGGATGCGTTCGCGATCCTGATCGAAGGGGACACCATCGTGCTCGGTCCGGGCACGTTCGAAGCGCACTTCGATGGGCCGGGCACGTCGTACGGGGTCCGAGGCGCGGGCGCGGATGTGACCACGTTGGTCCCTCCGGGCGGTTTGTCGGCGGTCGTGGTGGATGAAGGCGAGACGGTCACCCTCACCGATCTCGCGATCGAAGGGAGCGCTGCGTACGACGGGGCCATCGACTGTGACGACAGCGCGCTGGTGCTGCGCCGGGTGCGGCTGCAGTGGAACATCGGGGTGGTGGGCGGCGCGATGCGACTGTATGGGTGCGACGCCGACATCGAAGACACGGACGCCCTCGACAATCAGTCGTCGGCCCAAGGCGCCGCGGTGTACGCTTATGAGTCCACTGTCCGGTGGAATGGCGGAGAGCTGGCGTACAACTATTCGGTGAGCAGCGGCGGCGCGTTGTACCTCTCGTGGGCGTTGGTGCCCGAGGAGACCACCGCGACCCTGTCGAACCTGGTGATGCACCACAATGAGTCGCTTGGGAGCGGCAGCGCGGTCTACCAGTCGAACGGCCGCGTCGCCTCCGAGCACCTCACCATGGCGTACAACGTCGGCTCGCACGCGGCGTACTACGCCAGCTTGAACGCGGAGGGGTCCATGACCGGCTCCCTCATGGTCGGCAACGGCTCACGTGGCTTGTACAAGTCGGGCGCCGACCCGCTCGACAGGTTCCTCGCGTCGTACAACGGGTACCACGACCACTCGGTCGAGTCGTCGTACCCCGCGGACAAGGTCGGCGCGACCGATGTCGTCGCCGATCCCCTGCTGGCCGACCCCGACGGCGGCGACCTCCGGCTGTCGTTCGGCAGCCCGATGATCGACGCCGGCGACCCAACCGTGTCGGATCCCGACGGCACCCGCGCGGACATCGGCGCGTTCGGAGGGTCGGGCGCCTCCCCGTCGTTCGACGGTTGGTACGCCGACGACGACGGCGACGGGATGCCGAACGGCTTCGAGATCCTGTTCGGCCTCGACCCGTCTCTGCCCGACGACCTCGGAGATCCCGATGGCGACGGCCTCAGCAACGTGACGGAGGCGGCGCTGGGGACCGACCCACACGAGGCCGACACCGACAGCGACGGGATCACGGACGGCGCCGAGCTCGTGGGCGGCACCGATCCGCTTGACGGGTCGCTGCAGCGGCCGATCGCCGACGCGGGCGCCGACCCGGCGGGCGCGGCGGTCGGGGTGGTGTCGTCGTGTGATGGCGGGGATTCGTCCGATCCGAACGGTGATCCCCTCGCCTACACGTGGACGCTGCGGGAGGCGCCGGGGCGGTCCGTCGCGTCCATCGTCGGCGCGAGCAGCCCGGTGGCCAGCGTCGTGCCCGACGTGCCGGGGCGGTATGTGCTGGAGCTGGTGGTGAGCGACGGGTTCGCGCGCTCGGAGCCGGACGCGTGCGACGTCGTCGTGGTCGGCGAGGTGCTGGTCCCCGAGGACTACCCGGGGCTCACGGAAGCGGTCGCCGGGTCGGGGAGCGGCGGCACGGTGCGGTTCGGGCCCGGCGTGTTCGCGGGCACCGCCGATCTCGGGGGCATCGACCTCACGTTGCAGGGCGCCGGCCGCGACCTGACGGTGCTGGACGGCGAAGGCATGGGGGTCGTCCTGCTGGCCGAGCGCGGGGAGCAGCTCGTCGTGCGGGACCTCACCATCACGGGCGGCGCCGGCATTGAGGGCGGCGGCGTGCACGCGGAGGACGGCAGCGTCGTGCTCGAGCGCGTCGCGCTCGCCGACAATCGGGCGATCATCGGCGCGGGCTTGTGGTCGGACGACGGCGCGGTGACCGTCACCGACGGCCTCGTCGTGTTCAACGCCTGCTCTCAGGCGGGCGGCGGACTGTATGTGGAGGATGGCACGCTGGACGTCACACGCACCGTGTTCGCCCTCAACGAGTCCGTCGACCTGTACGGCGGGGGCGTGTACACCGACGACTCTGACGTCACGATGACGAACATCGTGGCCCACGCCAACTTTGCGTTGCAGGGTGGCTTTTACTATGCAGAGGGCAATTCGGGCGACTACGCGACCGCGTGGATCGATCACCTGACCGCGACCTACAACTTCGCGTCGAGCGGCGGCGTCTTCCGTAACGAGAACGCGGAGCTCGACGTCTCCTCGAGCGTGCTCGCGCACACCGAGAGCGGCTACGCGGTCAGCGCATACTCGGCGAGTGACGTAGCGAACCCGTACCGGGCCCGGTACACGCTGGTGTACGACAACTTCCCCAACGACTACTTCAACCTGCTCACGACGCCATCCGCGGCAGACGGCAACCTGAGCGGGCTCGATCCCCTGCTGCTGCTGGTCGACGACGACGATGACTGGCTCGACGACTCGTGGGTGCTCGGTGTCGGATCCCCAGCGATCGACGCGGGCGATCCGACGGGCGCCCTCGACGCGGACGGGTCGGCGCCGGACATGGGGGCGTACGGCGGGCCCAGCGGGCTGTGGCCGTGACGCCGCGGAGGTCGACATGAGTCGAACGTTGGTGTGCCAGGACGCGCCGTACCAGCGCGAAGCCGACGTAGTCGTCACCGCGTGCGAGGCCGTCGAGGGCGGCTTTGACGTCGGCGCACCGGACAGCGTGCTCTACCCGGAGGGCGGCGGGCAGCCGAGTGATCACGGCGCGATCGGGGGCGTCCCGGTGCGGGACGTGCGGCGGGACGGCGCGATCGTGTGGCACCGCGCATCCGCGCCGATCCCGCTCGGCGTGCACCGCGCCGTCGTCGATTGGGAGCGTCGGTACGACCACATGCAGCAGCACACCACGCAGCACCTGCTGTCCGCGCTGGCGCTCGCCGAGTTCGACCTCCCGACCACCACGTTCCACCTCGCGCAGTGGGATCGCGCCGGTTCGCCGCCGCCGTGCACCATCGAGCTCGCGGCGCCCGAGCTGTCGCAGGAGCGGCTGGACGCCCTGGCCGCGCGGGTCAACGACGAGATCCGTGCCGCGCGCGTGATTCGCATTCGTTCGCTCGAACGCGATCAGCTCGAGGCCCACGGGGTGCGCAGCCGCCTGCTGCCCGCTGGCCTCGACGGCCCGATCCGCCTCATCGAGATCGACGGGCTCGACCTCAACACCTGCGGTGGCACCCACCTCGGCAACACCGCGGAGGCGCAGGGCTTGGTGTTCGTCGGGCTCGAGCGCGCGCGCGGGCGGGTCCGCGTGAGCTGGTTGTCCGGCGCGCGCCTGCTGCGCGCGAGCGCGTCGTGGTCGTCGCGCGAGAAGCTGCTGTCGGCGCGCCTCACGCGTGGCGCCGATCAGCACGTCGCGGCGGTCGAGCAGCTTCAAGAGGCCGCGCGGCGCGCCGAGCGGGAGGTCAGCGCGGCGCGGGAGGCGCTCGGCGCCACCATCGGGCGCGCGCTTCAGGGATCGGCGTTCCCCCTGGTGTTCGCGGCCGGCGCAGCGGACGCGGCGCTGCTCCGCTCGATCGCGACGGCGGCGCTCGACGGGCACGACGGCGGCCTCGTATTGGTGGCGGACGACGGGCTGTTCTTGGTTGCCGGCCCTGCGCCGTGGGTCGCCGCGTGCGCGCCCGCGGTTGCGGCGGCGCTGGGTGGGCGCGGAGGCGGCCGCGGCGAGCGATTCCAAGGCAGCGGCGCCGATCCCACGCGGCTGGACGCCGCCCGCGCCGCGCTGTTGTCCTGCTGACGCTTCGTTTCACACGGCGTCCACATCGTCCCGCCGACGTTTCACGCCCGTCACCGCGATGAGTCGTTAGAAGGCGGCTGCCAGGGGGTTCCGTGATTCGACACTTCCTCAATCCGCCGAACTGGTTCACGTCCGCCAGCATCTTCTGCTCGACGTACGCCATCACGCTCCTGATCGGCCACGGCGCCGAGCCCGCCACCTTGTCGCGCGCGGCGCTGCTCGTGGTGTTCGGCGGCATCTTCGACCTGCTCGACGGTCGGGTCGCCCGGATGACCAACCGGTCGAGCGCGTTCGGTGTCCAGCTCGACTCCCTCGCCGACGTCATCAGCTTCGGCGTGGCGCCCGCCATGCTGGTCTGGACGTGGCGGCTCCAGGAGCTCGGCCTCGTCGGCGCCCTCGTCGCGTTCTGGTTCGTCTTGTGCGCCGCGTTCCGCCTGGCGCGCTTCAACGTCAACGCCGAGAGCACGAACCCGTGGCCGTTCGAAGGCCACAGCCAAGGCCTCACCTCCACGATGGCCGGCGGCAGCCTGGTCACCGCGGTGTGGGTCGCCAACGGCTACCTGGGCGGCGCGTTCGTGCCGTCGCCGGTCGCGGCCGCGGTGGTCGTCGGCGCGCTCGGGTTGCTGATGGTCTCGAACGTCCCGTTCCGCACGTTCAAGGACGTCCGCCGCAATCGGACGGCGGCGCGGATGTTCGCGGTGGCGATGGCGGCGTGCGCGATCTCCGCGGTCGCGCTGGACGTGTCGATGCTGTTCGGGATGGGCGCCATCCTCTACATGACCTGGGGCCTCGCGGACGGGCTCGGCGTGATGGTGCTGCAGCGCCGCCGGCTCCGCGCCGCGATCTCCGCGGCCGACGCCGCTGCCGAGGCCGACGCGGCGGCGGACGAGGCGTCGGAGGAAGAAGCGGAGCCGCACGCCGTCCTCTGACCGTCGCTCACGGCGCTCGATACGGTGGGTGCGCGTAGTACTTGGGGCGGTCGTCGAGCCGGACGTGCAGCCACGCGACGCCCGCCCCCGCCGTGCTCAGCCAGACCTTACGAGGGCCGATGCGCGCGCTCATCGCCTGCCCGACCGCGCGCCAGAGCGCGCGCTGCTGAGCCTCGGGCGCGTGACGCGTGAACGCGGCGAGGTGGGCGTACGCGGTCGGCGGGCCCACCGGGGTCGGCACGACGAGCGTGGCGTCCCCGCTGAGGTTCGCGAAGGTGACCACTCCGTCGACCGCGCCGGCGAAGCGCTCCCGGAACGGCACCGGGTCCGCGGGCACGAGCAGCTCGCGGCTCTCGACGAGCACGAATTCGAACGGGGACGCGGTGGTCGGGGCCGCGACGCCAGGGGTCTCCCAGCGAACGGCCGCGTACGGCGCGCTGGCGACGCACCGCGACAGCGCGTCACCGAGGGCCGGATCGCCGCGCAGGCCGCTCACGACGTCCTCGAACGTCGCGGGGCGCCCCCCCGTCGTGACGGTGTAGCGGAGGGTCCGTGGGCTCGGCGAGGCCGCAGCTTCGATGCTCCACCGGGTCACGTGACCTCCGTCCGTCGGCGTCGGGTGAGCCAAAGCGCAGCGGCGAGCCCCATGAACGGCGGGCGCCCCCCGCTCGTGCACCCGCACGACCGGCCCTTGGCGGCGTAGTAGGGGTCGGTGTCGAGCAGGTACTCGTCGAGGTTGGTGAGCCCGTCGCCGTCGGGATCGAGGGCGCTGTCGTCGACGGTCGGATCGAGGCCGCTCGCCTCCTCCCACGCGTCGTCCATCGCGTCGTGATCGTTGTCCTGGCCGAGTGTGGGGTCCCACCGCTGCGTGACGCCGCCGGCCAACACGAGCACGGTGGTGCCGTCCGACCCGCGCGCGCTCGGGTACCACTGGTCCACCCAATCGGCGTCGGCCGGGCAGTACGGCGCGTAGGTGACGGCGAGCGTCCAGGTGCCGCTCGGGAGGCCGACGATCCGGTAGGCGCCGTCTGCGTCGGCGCTGCCCGTCACGACGTCGCCGCTGGCGGACTCGGCGACGACGGTGGCGCCGTACACGGGCCGCCCGGTCGCCGTGTCCGTCACGGTGCCTTCGAACGCGACGGCGAGCGGCAGGTCGACGAGGATCTCGTTGGTGTCGGCCTCAGCGGGCACGTCGTACACGACGCGCTCGCCGCCTTCTTCTACGAAGCCGTCGACGCGACCGTTCTCGCCGGCCCAGACGTAGAGGGTGTAGGCGCCACCGTGCAGCCCGCTGATCTCGAACGATCCGTCGGCCTGGACGACGTTGCCGATGCCGACGGTGCCGGTGTCGTTGTAGGCGAGCACCGCGGCGCGTGACAGGTCGCCGTCGCCCTCGACCGTGCCGATCATGCGGGAGGTCGCGGGCGCGACGACGTCGAGATCCTCGTACACCCCCCCTTCGTCGGGGGCGCTGAAGTACTCGGTCGGCCGGTCCCAATCGGGCCAGTAGGTGGTCGCGAGGCCGTCGCCGGACACCCACACCAGGGCGTCGCCGGGGGGCAGCCCCCCTACCCGCCACGCGCCGTCGACGATCTCCGTAGCGACGACCTGCGACGGACTGTACGCGGTCAGGGTAGCGCCGCTGATCGGTCCGGCGGGCCCGGTCGCGCGACCCGCGAGGGTGATGCCGGGCAGCGCGCGGTGGTCCGGGACCTCTGCCCCGGCGCCCGACGACGGCGCGAACGCGGGCGCTTCGTACTCGTCGTAGGCGCCGCCGACGAATTGCTCGGGCAGCCCGCTCGCCGAGACGTGGAGCAAGTACGGGGCTTCTTCCGTGGTGAGGCCGACGATCGAATAGCGGCCTGCGGCGTCGGTGATCGCGCCGCGCACGTCGGTGAGCTGGGTGTTCACGGTCCACGCGGCGACCTCGGCGCCTGCGAGCGGCGCGCCGTCAGGCATCAGCAAGCGACCGAACAGGCCGACGCCGCGGTGGAGCGCGACGTCGAGGCCGCTCGCCGACGCGGCAAGCGCGGGCGCCGCGCAGACATCGAGCTGGTCGGTGCCGTACCACGCCTCCTGCGCGTCGACCGCGTCGGGGGCGAGCACGCGGAGCCGCCACGGCCCGTCGCCTGGCACGGCGAGCGACCACGCGCCGGTCGGGTCGGTCAGCGCGAGCGTGTAGGCGAACCGTGGGTCGTACGCGACCACGACGGCGCCTTCGATCGGCGCGCCGTCGGCGTCGGTGACCGCACCGCTCAGGTCGGCCGCGAACACGACCCGCGCGGCCACCAGGAGCATCACGCGCCCTCCCCACGCAGCCCGCCCAACGCGACCCGCTGCTGCTC
>CAIUDO010000825.1 GCA_903897935.1 uncultured Pseudomonadota bacterium | reverse complement strand
GGCTGCGGCGCGATGCGCGGCCCCTCCGTGACGTTGCTGCCCTTCATCGGCACGTCGCTGAACTTGCCGGGCGCCTTGCCGCGCGGCGCGGGCGCCGGCGCCGCCGGCTGGGCCTCTACAGCCGTGTTGAAGATGCGGGTCAGCACGCTCTCGTCGCGCATGGCCTCCATCGCCAGGAACATATGGTAGGCCTCGCGCTTGTACTCGAGCAGCGGGTTGCGCTGCCCGTACCCACGCAGCCCGATGCCCTGGCGCAACCGGTCGATCGCGAGCAGGTGGTCGCGCCACAGCTGGTCGGTGAACTGCAGCAGCAGCATGCGGGCGACCGTGTTGAACGCGTCGGCCCCTGCCTCTGCGACCCTAGCTTCGAGCAGCGCTTTGGCCTCCCCGCTCATCCGCTCCCGGATGTCGCGGCGCGCGAGATCCCGGAGTTGATCCGGCGGATCGGTCCACTTGATGCCGAACACCCGCTCGAGCCGCTCCTTCATCGCGACGACGTCCCACTGCTCGGGGTGCACGCCGTCCGGGCAGGTCTCGTCCATGATGTCGGAGATGGTCGAGTCCAGCGCCTCGTCGATCATCGGCCGAATGCCGTCGCCGGCGAGGGCGCGCTGCCGCACCCCGTAGACGCCCTTGCGCTGGTAGTTCAGGACGTCGTCGTACTCGAGAAGGTTCTTCCGCATCTGGAAGTGGTGGCCTTCCACCTTCTTCTGAGCGTTCTCGATGGCGCTGGTGACCCACCGGTGCTCGATGGGCTCGTCGTCCTTCATGCCCATCCGCTCCATCCACGTGTTCAGCCGATCGTTCGCGAACAGACGGAGGAGCTGATCTTCCAGGCATAAGTAGAAGCGAGAGCTCCCGGGGTCGCCCTGACGACCCGAGCGCCCGCGGAGCTGGTTGTCGACGCGGCGTGAGTCGTGGCGCTCGGTGCCGACGATGTGCAAGCCGCCGGCCTCGAGCACCGCCTTCTGCTCGGCGCGGCACTGCTCGACGTAGTGCGCGAGCCGCGCCACGTACCCATCGGCGTCCTTCGCGGGATCCGCGTCTGCGCGAGCCATCTCCTCGGGGTTGCCGCCGAGCTTGATGTCGGTGCCGCGGCCCGCCATGTTGGTCGAGATGGTGACCGCGCCCAGGCGACCGGCCTGGGCGACGATCTGCGCCTCGCGGGCGTGGTTCTTCGCGTTCAAGACCTCGTGCGCGACCCCACGGCGCTCGAGCAGCTTGGCGAGGATCTCGCTCTTCTCGACGCTCGTGGTGCCGACCAGCACCGGCTGCCCCCGCCCGCGACAGTCTTCGATCTCGGAGACGACCGCGCGGAACTTCTCCATCTCGGTCTTGTAGACGATGTCGTCGTGGTCGATGCGCGCGACGGGACGATGGGTCGGGATGACGACGGTGTCGAGCTTGTAGATGGACGCGAACTCGGCCGCCTCGGTGTACGCCGTGCCGGTCATGCCCGCGAGCTTGGCGTACAAGCGGTACAGGTTCTGGAAGGTGATCGTCGCGTAGACTTGGCTCTCCGGCTGGACCTGCACCCGCTCCTTGGCTTCGATCGCCTGATGCAGGCCGTCGGACCACCGGCGCCCGAACATCTTGCGCCCCGTAAACTCGTCGATGATCACGCACTGGCCGTCGATGACCATGTACTCGCGGTCGCGGCGGTACACGTGATGCGCCTTGAGCGCCTGGTTCACGTGATGCAGGACCTCGATGTTCTGCGGGGTGAACAGGTTGTCGACGCCCAGGCGATCCTCGATCTTGGAGACGCCTTCGTCGGTGAGCGTGACGCTCTTCGCCTTCTCGTCGACCGTGAAGTCCAGGTTGGCGACCAACATCGGGATGACCGCGTCGACGATGTAGTACAGGTCGATCGACGCCTCGGCCGGGCCGCTGATGATCAGCGGGGTGCGCGCCTCGTCGATGAGGATGGAGTCGACCTCGTCGACGATCGCGTAGCTGTGTCCGCGTTGCACGCAGTCTTCCAGCCGGTACTTCATGTTGTCGCGCAGGTAGTCGAACCCGAACTCGTTGTTCGTGCCGTACGTGATGTCTGCTGCGTACGCCGCGCGCTTCGTGCCTTCGGACCGCTCTCCCGACAAGATGGTGCCGACGCTCATGCCGAGGAAGCGGTAGACCTGACCCATCCACTCGGCGTCGCGGGCGGCGAGGTAGTCGTTGACCGTCACGACGTGTACGCCTTTGCCAGCGAGCGCGTTGAGGTACACCGGGCACGTGCCCACCAGCGTCTTGCCCTCGCCGGTCTTCATCTCGGCGATTCGCCCCTGATGAAGCACGATCCCGCCGATCATCTGCACGTCGTAGTGGCGCAGGCCGAGGGTGCGCCTGGCGGCCTCACGCACCGTCGCGAACGCGTCGGGCAGCAGGTCGTCCAGCGTGGCGCCGTTGTCGAGCTTCGTGCGGAAGGCCGCGGTCTGCCCGCGCAAACCGGCGTCGTCGAGCGCGGCGACCGATGACTCCAGCTCCGCGATTCGAGCGACCAGCGGCTGGATGCGGCGTACCTCCCGGTCGTTCGCGTCGCCGATGATCTTCTTGGCCAGGCCCGTGAGGTACGTAAGCATCAATCACCCATCGCTCGGGCGCGAAGCCCGGAGCACCGATCCGAAGACGGGCCTGGATAACCACCGATTCGCGAACGGACAGCGGCCCTCAGCTCTCGTCGACCCGCACCACGACGACCGTGATGTTGTCCTCGCCGCCGCGCTGACACGCGAGATCGACCATTCGGCGAGCCCCTTCTTGCGGCCCGTACAGGGTCACGTGCTCCACGATCTCGGAGTCTTCGACGTGACCCGAGAGCCCGTCCGAGCACAAGACGAACCGATCCCCGCGCCGCACGGCGTGCACCTCGACGTCGACCTCGACGTCCTCCAAGTAGCCGAGCGAGCGCGTGATCACGTTGCGCATCTTGTGGTTCTTGGCTTCTTCCGGCGACAACAGGCCGGCCCGCAGCTTCTCGTTGACCAGGCTGTGGTCCTCGGTGACCTGCTCGACCCGACCGTCACGCACCAGGTAGACCCGGCTGTCCCCGACGTGCGCGACCAGCGCGTTCTTCCCGTCGAACAGCAGGACGACCACCGTGGTGCCCATGCCGTGAAACTCGCTGTTCTTCCCGGCCTTCTCATGGATTCGACGCCCGGCGAGCACGATCGCGTACCGAAGCCGCTCGCGGGCAGCCTCGATGGGATCGTCGACGTCGACCGGCACGGACTCGCCGAGCTCCATCGACATCACGACCTCTTCGACGGTGTTGACGCAGATCGCGGAGGCGTACTCCCCGCCTGCGTGCCCGCCCATCCCATCCGCGACGACGAACAGGTTCAGCTCGTCGTTGATGAGGTAGTTGTCTTCGTTGTGGTTCCGCTTGAGCCCGACGTCGGTGATGCCACACGAGGTCACACGCATTCGAGCCCCCTGATGGCCGAACCTCTACCCCTCAACGGGGGCAACGATCAAGGAACCGGGCCCACGGCGAGCGCGGCGGCGATCGCGCGCCACGCCCCGACGTCGAGCTTCTCGGCCCGAAGGGTAGGAGCGACGCCCGCTACCTCGAGCGCTGCCGCGGTGCGCTCACGTCCGTACATCGCGCCGAGCGCGTTGAGGAGGGTCTTCCGGCGCTGCGAGAACCCCGCCGTGACCACGCGGTCGAAGCCCTCCTCGCCCGCCGCGCCGAAGTCGGGCTCCGGGTACGGGTCCAGGCGCACGACCGCGGCGTCCACCTTCGGGCGCGGGTGAAACGCCTCCGACGGCACCTGGATCACCCGCCGCGCCCGCGCTCGAACGCGGCTACGCACCGTGAGCGACCCGTACGCGTCACCGCCCGGGTCCGACATCAGGCGATCCACCACTTCTTTTTGCAGCATGACGGTGATGCGCGTGAAGCGGTGGCGGTGCTGGAGGAGCTGCATGGTGAGGACGGTGCCGACGTTGAACGGCAGGTTCGCGACCACCGACCAGCCCGTGCCCGGACACACCACCTCCCAGTCGACACGCGCGGCGTCGCCTTCGACGATCCGGGCGCCGAGTTCCCGCGACCGCAGCCACGACGCGAGGTCCCGGTCCAGCTCGACCGCGGTCAGATCGGCGCCCGCGGCCAACAACGCCTGCGTGAGCTGCCCCAACCCAGGGCCAATCTCGACGACCCGGTCGCCGGGACGGACCTGCGCGCCGCGGACGATGGCCTCCGCCATCCCAGGATCCACGAGGAAGTTCTGCCCGAAGCGCTTACGCGCGCGCTGCTCGAGCTGGGCGAGCAGCTCGCGCGGGTGGGGGCTCGTCAATGGACCTCCCAGCTCGGCCGCGCCTCGAAGGACGCGCTCTCGAGGCCGGCGTTGAGCCGAACGAGCCCGGTGAGCCCGATCATGGCGGCGTTGTCGGTGCAGCGCCCGGGGGGCGGCGCGTAGGTAGCGATCGGGAGCGCGGCGAGCCGGGCCCGAAGCCCACGGTTCGCGGCGACGCCGCCGGCGATCGCGACGTGCTCGATGCCCGTGCGATCGACCTCCTGGTTCACCCGCGCGAGCAAGCAGTCGATGACCGCCGCCTGAAACCCGGCGCAGACGTCTTCGGGGCGGTTGGCGCCCGCGCGCACGACGGCGCGAACCGCCGTCTTCAACCCGGAGAACGACCAGCCGCCTGCGGCGGGCAGCGGGCGCGGCAGCGGCACGGCGAGCGGGTCGCCGAGCGCCGCGAGGCGGTCGACCTCGGGGCCGCCCGGGTAGCCAAGATCCAGCATCCTCGCGACCTTATCGTAGGCCTCGCCAGCGGCGTCGTCCAACGTCTCGTGCAGCGTGGCGTACCGCCCGACCCCGTCGACCCGGTACAGGGTGGTGTGCCCGCCGCTCACGACGAGCGACAAGTACGGGAACGGCGGGGCGGGCCGCTCCAGCAGCGGCGACAACAGGTGCCCCTCGAGGTGGTTGACCGCGACGACCGGCACCCCCCACCCGACCGCGGCCGCGCGCGCGAAGCTCATGCCGACGAGCAGCGCACCAACCAGGCCTGGGCCGGCGGTCACCGCGACGGCATCGGGCCGATCGACGTCCGCGGCCGCCAGCGCCGCGCGCACGACGGGCACGATGCGCTCCAGGTGCGCGCGCGCGGCGAGCTCCGGAACGACGCCGCCGTACGCTGCGTGCACCTCCTGCGACCAGACGACGTCGCTCAGCACGCCATCATCGGAGACGACGGCTGCGGCCGTCTCGTCGCAGCTGCTCTCGATCCCCAACACCCGCACCCCGCCCTCCGGAGCCGCGCTACGTATCCCGGACCGACGGAGGCCACCGATGAACGACACCATCACCGCCGTCCGCGGCGTCCGCGCCGGGCATTGGACCGACGACGCCCACCACACGGGCGTGACCGCGGTGCTGACCGTCGACGGGGCGCGCGGCGCCGTGTTCGTGCCTGGGGGCGCGCCGGGATCGCGGGAGCTGGCCACGCTCGAGCCGTGGCACCTCGTCGACCGGATCCACGGGGTGTGCCTCGCCGGCGGGTCCGCGTTCGGGTTGGCCGCCGCGGACGGCGTCGTCGCCGAGCTGGCCGAGCGCGGCGTCGGCTTTCGGACCCCGCACGGCGTCGTGCCGATCGTGCCGGCCGCGATCCTCTACGACCTGCACAGCGCGACCCGTCGCCCGGACGCGTGGAGCGGGCGGGCTGCCGCGCGCGCGGCGACCGACGATCCCCTGCCCCGCGGCCGCGTCGGCGCGGGCGCTGGGGCGCGCGAGGGTCAGCTCTGGCCGGACGCGTCGCCGGGCGGGATCGGCGGCG
>CAIUDO010000824.1 GCA_903897935.1 uncultured Pseudomonadota bacterium | reverse complement strand
GCTGTTCGGCGTCGCGTTCGACGACAGCATGGGCGAAGACGCCCCGAGCGCGCTCGAGCTGGGCTCCTACACCACGACGTTCCGCGGCAACGGAGGCGTGTACGAGCTGGTGTTCCGGGTGGAGCCGGGCGACGATGACCGCGGGCTGGCCGCCCGCGATCACGCGGGCATGGGCCGCGACGCGGGTGGCCGCGGGGTGGCGCCGCCGATGAGCCGTGACCGCTTCGACGACGGGCGGCTGGGCCGCGCGGACGGGCGCAGCGATCGCCGCGCCACCGACACCGGCGGCCGGGCCCACGACGACGAGCGCCCCAACGACGGCGCTCGGTAAGCGCCTCAGTCCGCCGCTGGGGTGGCGGCACGCCCCCCGGTGACCCACGTGTCGGGCAAGCCCAGCAACGAGCACGGCAGCGCGCGGATCAGCTTGTCGGTGATCTTGCCGATCACGGCGCTCGCGAACCGGCGGCCACCGAGCGCGCACACGATCATGTCGGCGTTCCGGCTGCGGGCTTCGTTGAGGATGATCTCGTCGATCGGGGTGCTCTCGTCCACGGCGTGGAACACGGGCACCGTGGTGTTCGCGCCCGCCGGCAGCTCGATCGCCTCGAGGTGCTTGGCGAACATCATCCGCGCCTCCTCCTCGATGCGCTTGGACAGGGCCACCACGTCGCCGGAGTAGCTCCGCAACAAGCTCGGCAACGAGACGGTGTACAGCGCGTCGACCTCGCCGTGGCGCGCGGCGACGAGGTGGTGGGCGTTGGTGATCGCGCAGGTGCCCCCCGGCCCGAGCGCGGTGGGGCTCACGATGCGCACGATCGGCCGGGGTGCCTCGGGGCCGACCACCAGCAGCGGGACCGGGGACAGCCGCAACAGGCGATCCGCGGTGCCGCCGCGCACGAGCGTGGTCACCGCCTTCGGGCTGCCGACGCCGCAGACGACGAGCCCAGCCTTGAGCTCGGCGCCGGACGCCAGGATCTCCTGGGACGGCTTGCCGACCCGGACCTCGAACGACGTGGGCACGGTCGTAACGGACGCGGCGGCCTCAGCGAGGCGCTTGTGCGCCAGCTCGCGGAGGTCGCGCTCGTGGGCGGTGAACGCGTCGCCGTCGAGCACCTGGCGGAGCAGCCAGTGGGTCGGCTGAAGCGCGTGCACGAGGTGAAGCGCGGCGTTGTGCATCGCTGCGTGGTTCGCCGCGTGCGCGAGCACGTTCTCCCAGCCGAGCTCGAAGTCGATCCCGGCCACGACGTGCGTGGGGTGCATGATACGAACGGACATCTCGGGCGCTCCGGCTTGGGCCCGGCGACCTCGGACGTGGGCCCTTCGCGCCGTGCGGGTCGCCGTCCTAGCGCGGCGATGCCAACATGTCACGTACACGTCAAGAGGCGAGCCGGCAGCGGACGCGGCCGTTCCATGGCATGATGCGCCGTGGACCTCAAACGCGGCGCGCGCGTCGAAAGCTACATCGTCGAGGACCGCCTGGGTGAAGGCGGCATGGCGGTCGTGTACCGGGTTCGGCACGCGCACCGCGGGACGCTGCACGCCCTCAAGATCCTGCACGGGGCGTCGGGGGTGGTCGAGGAGCGCCTGCTCATCGAAGGGCGCGCCCAGGCCGCGCTCAGCCACCCGAACATCGTCCAGGTGACCGAGGTGGTGCGGGTCGGGGGCCTCGCTGGCCTCATCATGGACCTCGTCCGTGGGCCGTCGCTCGAGAAGTACCTGATCGTGCGGAGCCCGAACCTCGACCAGGTCGACCATCTCGCGCGTGGGGTCCTCGCTGGGCTCGCCGCCGCGCACCGGCTCGCGGTCGTGCACCGCGACATCAAGCCCGGCAACGTGCTCATCGACCTCGCCGGGCCCGTCGTGCCGCGCATCACGGACTTCGGGCTCGCCAAGGTGCTCGGCACCGAAGGCAGCCAGACGCGCACCCGCTCCGGCACCGCGATGGGCACGCCTGCGTACATGGCGCCCGAGCAGATCCGCGACGCCTCGCGGGTCGACCACCGCGCCGACCTGTTCTCGACGGGCGCGCTGCTCTACGAGCTGATCGCGGGCCGCCGGGCGTTCGAAGGCGCCGACACCTTCGAGGTGTTCGAGCGGGTGGCCTACGGTCGCTGCCCGCCGCTGGCGACGCTCCGACCGGACACGCCGCGCCGCATGCTGGAGGCGGTCGAGGCGGCCCTGGTGGTCGACCGCGATCGCCGCGTCGGCAGCGCGGACGTGCTGATGGCGTTGTGGTGCGGGTCGTCGCCGCGCCCGCGTGGCGCCTTCTCGGCCTCCGAGATCGCGGCGGTCGCGAGCCTCACCCGGGTCGACGTCGACGTGGCGCCCAGCCGCCCGCCGCCGGTCGCGCACCCGACCTTCATGGCCGATCCGGTGGACGACGATCCGTGGAGCCGGTTCGAGCCGACCGTCTCGGTCGCGCGCTCGGCGCCCCGGGTGGCCGCCGCCGCAGACCTTTGGGAGGACGTCGCGCCCGCGCCGGCGGCGGCCCCGTACGACGATCCGACCGCGTCGGTGGAGGTGGCGCCGTCTCCCACCCCCTCGCCGCAGCGGGCGCCGTCGCCGCCGCCCGAGCCCGCGGCGGTCGACGTCGTCGCTGAGGAGCCTGTCGCCGAGGTGTCCGCGGTCTCGCCGCGCGACGCGCCCGCGCGCGGCGCCTCCCTCGGCCTGGTCGCGGCCGGGCCGTGGGTGCTGGCAGCGCTCGGGTGGGCGGCCACCTCTGGGATCGTCGGTGGCGTCGGGTGGTCGCTCCCCGCCAACCCCACGCTCCCGGTGCTGGGGGTGCTCTTCGTCGTCGCCGGTTTGGTGGCTGGCTTTGGCAGGGCGGAGCGGGCTGCGCTCCGGGCGGGGCTGTGGGTCGGCGGGGTCGGCGCTGGGTTGGGCGTCGCTCCGGTGTTTTCGCCTGCGCTGTCGCGTGCGTGGGCCGACGCGGGGGATCCGACGGCCGCCTTGGTCGCGGTCACGTTCCTGGTCGCGTCCGTGGGCGGCGCGGCGCTCGCCGGCGCGGCCGCGCTGGTAGGCTCGACGGTCGTCGCGGGCGACACCGGCCACGTACCGGCGCGCTCGGTGTTGTCGGCGACCTCGTCTGCGATCCTGGTCGGGGTGGTGGTGGGCGGGGTCGGGTTGGCCGTCGGCGGCGACGACGGGGCCG
>CAIUDO010000823.1 GCA_903897935.1 uncultured Pseudomonadota bacterium | reverse complement strand
GCCGACGCCCGGGCGCTGGGAATCTCCTGGCCCGACGTCTACTTTTCGCCCGGCTGGGGTGAGGCGTGCGAGGTCTCGGACGGCGCGCCGTGGGAGCTCGCGTACGACCCCGCGGGCCCGATCGTCTACCCGTACCTCAAGCGGCCGGTCCCGAGCGCGCTGCCTGGATCCGACGGCCGCTGGGACGCCGTCTCGCCGTACGGGTACGCCGGCACCTGGTGCCCGGTCGAGCTGCCGGTCGAGCGGCTGGCGGCGTTCCGCGAGGAGCTTCGCCAGGTGTGGGCCGCCGCGGGGTGCGTCGCCGAGTTCCAGCGTATGAGCGGCCTCGTCGGCGACCCCACGCGCGTGCTCGCCGCCGACGCCGGCCTCACCGGGCGCCACCTCGCCGACACCGTCGTCATCCCGCTCTCCGCCGGCGCCGACGCCGCGTTCGCGGCCTACGAAGGCCGGGCGCGCACGAAGGTGCGCAAGGCGGCCAAGCTCGGGTACACGTGGTCGATCCGCCCGACCACGCCGGAGGACCTCACCCCCGACGCGCCGTTCCCGGTCCTGTACCGCCGCACGATGGAGCTCGCCGAGGCGAAGCCTTGGTACTTCTTCCCCGACGCGTACTTCCAGCGGCTGCACGACGGGCTCGACGGCGGGCTGCGCCTGCTCGAGGTGCGCGACGCCGAGGGCGTGGTGCGGTCCGCTGGGCTCGTGCTCGTCCCCGACCCGCGCTCCGAGAACGGGCTCCTGCACCTGCACCTCACCGGGTCGGACCGCGACGCCCTGCGTGATGGGGCGGGCAACCTGCTCTACGACGGGCTCATCCGGTGGGGCTGCGCGAACGGGTTCGCCCGCTTGCACATCGGCGGGGGCCTCACCAAGGACGACGCGTTGTTCTACTTCAAGCAGAGCTTCGGCGGCGAGCGCGTGCCGTTCTGGATCGCGTCGGCGGTCATCGACCCGGCCGCCTACGAGGCGCTCACCGCGGCGCGGGCCGCGCAGACCGGGCGGTCGCCCGACGCGCTCACGGGCTTCTTCCCCGCGTATCGGGCCTGACCATGAAGGTGGCGCCGAAGCGATCGCTGGGCATCCGCGCAAAGTACGCCGTGGACCGGCTGGTCGGCGTCGGGCTGCTCGTCGCGGTCGCGCCCGTGCTCGGCGTGCTCGCCGCGGCGGTCAAGCTGGAAGACGGCGGGCCGGCGCTCTTCGTGCAGCCGCGGCCCGGGCTCGGCGGGCAGCCGTTCTCCTGCTACAAGCTGCGCACCATGATCGTCGACGCCGACCGCTACATCGACGCCGACGGCCGCCCCACCCGGAGCCGCATCACCCGCGTCGGGCGCGTGCTGCGCAAGACCTCGCTCGACGAGCTCCCACAGCTCATCAACCTGGCCAAAGGCGACATGTCGTTGATCGGCCCCCGCCCGCCGCTGATGATCCACCTGCGCCGGTACGACGCGACCCACATGCAGCGGTTCCGGATGAAGCCCGGCGTCACCGGCTGGGCCCAGGTCAACGGCCGCAACACCATCAAGTGGAGCCGCCGGATCGAGCTCGACAACGAGTACATCGACCGCTGGTCGCCGCTGCTCGACGCGAAGATCGCGCTGAAGACGGCGTTGATGGTGCTCAAGCGCGACGGCATCGTCGAGGACCGCAACCCGCAGGACGTCGACGACCTGCCGCCGCCGCGCCCGCTCGCGGACGGGGAGACGGCGTGAAGCCCGAGCGCGTCGACGCGGCGTTGGCGGCGGCCTACCAGAAGAACGCGGCCGACGAGGACTTCCTCGCCTGGCTCAACCAGACCCTCGCGGGCCCTGAGCGCGCGTCGTACACCGACCGCCCGGAGCGCTTCCCCACCGTGCACGTGCTCGGGGCGCCGCGGTCCGGCACCACGCTCGTCGTCCAGTTGTTGGCGTCCGAGCTAGGCATCGGTGCCGTCAGCAACCTCGCGGCGGCGTTCTGGGCGGCGCCGTGCACCGGCCTGCGCCTCGCCCGCAAGCTGCTCGGGGGCGATCGTCGCAGCTCGTTCGTATCGGATTACGGCCGCACCAACGGCCTGCACGAGCCCCACGAGTTCGGCTACTTCTGGGCGTCTCACCTGAAGTACCGGACGATGAGCGAGCCGGCGTCCCCCGCAGCGGACCCGATCGACTGGCCGGGCCTCGCGCAGGTGCTCACGCACATGACGGAGGCGGCCGGCGGCCCGCTCGTGTTCAAGGCGTTCATGTCGGGGTTCTACGCCGAGCAGCTCGTCGCCGTGCTGCCGCGCACGTGCTTCGTGCTCGTCGTGCGTGACCCGGTCGAGAACGCGCTGTCGATCCTCGAGATGCGCGACCGGTACTCCGGCGACCGCGGGGCGTGGACGTCGGTGCGGCCGCGGGAGTACGCCTGGATGTGCACGTTGTCCCCCGAGGAGCAGGCGGCCGGCCAGGCGCTGGCGTGTGAGGCGGCTTATCGGCGCGCGCTCGCCAAGGTGCCCGCCGCCAACACCCGCGTCGTCGACTACGCGTCGCTGGTGGCGGACCCGCACGGCGCCCTCGACGACCTGCGCGCGCTCGTCGAGGCCCACGGCCCGCCGCTGTCGCCGCCGCCCGCCCGCGACCTGACCCTGAGCGCCCGCCCGCCGCGCGCCGACGCCTCCGGCTACGCGCAGATGGCGTCGATCGTCGCCGCGATCCGCACCCGAATGGCCGAGGAGTCCGCATGAGCCGCATCTACCTTTCTCCGCCGCACATGGGCGCCGCCGAGCGCGACCTGCTGCTGTCGGCCTACGACTCGAACTGGATCGCGCCGCTCGGCCCCAACGTCGACGGGTTCGAGCGGGAGCTGGCGGTCGCCACTGGGGCGTCGCACTGCGCGGCGCTGTCGTCGGGCACTGCGGCGCTGCACCTCGCGCTCATCCTGCTCGGGGTCGGCCCCGGCGACCGCGTGATCGGGCCGACGTTCACGTTCGCGGCCACGGTCAACCCGGTCGCCTACCAGCGCGCCGAGCTCATCTTGTGCGACGCCGACCCGGGAAGCTGGAACCTCGACCCGGCCCGCCTGGAGGAGGCGCTCGCGTGGTGTGACGCCGATGGTCGGCTCCCGAAGGCGATCATCGCGGTCGACCTGTACGGGCAGGCCGCCGATTGGGACAGCATCCGGGAGGTCGCTGCGCGGTACGGCGTCCCGACCATCGAAGACGCCGCCGCCGCGCTCGGCGCCACCTACAAGGGGCGCCCGGCCGGCGGCCTCGCCGACTTCGGCGCGGTGAGCTTCAACGGCAACAAGATCATCACGACGTCGGGCGGCGGGGCGTTGCTCTCGGATCGCGGCGACGCCATCGCGCTCGCGCGCAAGCTCTCCACCCAGGCCCGCGACGACGCACCTCACTACGAACACACGTTGATCGGGTACAATTACCGCCTGTCGAACCTGCTGGCGGCGGTCGGTCGCGGCCAGCTCCAGGTGCTCGCCGACCGGGTGGCCGCCCGCCGCGCCAACTTCGCGGCGTACGTCGACGGGTTGTCGGACCTGCCGGGAATCGGCTTTCACCCCGAGGCGTCGACCGGGGTGTGCAACCGGTGGTTGTCGTGCGTGACCATCGATCCGGCGCGGTTCGGCGCCGACCGCGAAGACGTACGCAAGGCGCTCCTGGCGCAGGACATCGAGAGCCGGCCGCTGTGGAAGCCGATGCACCAGCAGCCGGTGTTCGCGGGCGTGCGGGTGTTCGGCGGCGAGGTCGCCGCGGGGCTGTTCGACCACGGGCTCGCGCTGCCGAGCGGCTCGTCGCTGACCCGCGACGACCTCGACCGCGTGATCGCCGCGTTCCGGGCCTGCCGTTCATGAGCAAGGTGCTCGTGCTCGCGAGCTGGCCGCGGTCGTTGATCAACTTCCGCGGCCCGCTGCTGCGGGCGATGGTCGCCGCGGGCCACGAGGTGGTCGCGGCCGCGCCCGACGTGATGGAGGGCATCCCCGACCGGCTCGCCGCGCTCGGCGTCCGCTTCGTGCCGGTCGACCTCGAGCGCGCGGGCACCGACCCGCGGCGCGACGTCGCGACGTTCCGGCAGCTCGTGCGGGTGCTCGCGAAGGAGCGCCCCGAGGTCATGCTCTCCTACACCATCAAGCCGGTCATCTACGGCTCCATCGCCGGCAAGGTCGCGGGGGTCAAGCGTATCTATTCGGCGATCACCGGGCTCGGGCACCTGTTCATCGACCCGTCCCGCAAGGTCGCCGTCGCGCGCGCCGTCGCGTGCCAGATGTACAAGGCCGCGCTCAAGACCAACCACCGCGTGTTCTTCCAGAACCCCGACGATCGCGGCGAGTTCGTCCGGCGCGGCCTCGTCCCGGAGGAGAAGACGGTCATCGTCAACGGGTCGGGGGTCGACCTCGCGTCGTACCCGCGGGTCCCGCCGGTGACCGACCCGCCGACGTTCTTGTACATGGGGCGCTACCTCGTCGAGAAGGGGCTCCGGGAGCTCATCGAAGCCGTCCGGGTGGTCAAGGCGCAGGCGCCCGACGCGCGGGTGGTCCTGGTCGGCCGCGCCGACGACAACCCGTCGTCGATCCGGCCCGCCGAGCTCGCCTCGTGGATCGCGGAGGGGCTCGTCGAGGACAAGGGCTGGGTCGAAGACGTGCGGCCGTACCTGCGCGACTGCTCGGTGTACGTGTTGCCGTCGTACCGCGAGGGCACGCCGCGATCGGTGCTCGAGGCGATGGCGTCGGGGCGCCCGGTGATCACCACCGACGCGCCCGGCTGCCGCGAGACGGTCAAGCACGGCGTCACCGGGCTGCTCGTGCCGGTCCGCACCTCCGCGCCGCTCGCCGAGGCGATGTTGTCGTTCGTCCGCGACCGCCAGCAGATCGTGCGCATGGGCGACGCCTCGTGGCAGTACGTCGCCGAGAAGTACGACGTCAACGCGGTGAACCGGCACATGCTGCGCACGATGGGCCTGCTCCCTGACGGATCGCCCTGATGTACGCGCCGGGCCACGTCGCGGCCGCCCTGATGGCGAGCGCGCCCGCGCTGCGGTGGTGGGCGGTCGCCGGCGCCTTGGCGCCTGACGTGGTCGACAAGCCGGTCGCGTGGGCGCTCGGTGGGTTCTCTCGCTCGATCGGGCACAGCGCGCTGGTGTGGCTCTGCCTCGTCGGAGGCGCCGCCGTGAGCAGGTCGGAGCGCGCGCGCGCGGTCGCCCTCGGCGTGGCCACCCACCTGATCGCCGACCTCGTCGACGACGTGTTCTACGGCCTGTTCGCCACGTCGCAGGTCGCTTCTTTGTGGATGTTGTGGCCCGTCGCGCGCCCGGACGCGTGGGCGGTCACCCTGGCGGCGCCGGTGCTGAGCGCGCCGTACGCACCGTGGGTCGTCGAGGGGGTCGTCGTGGCGTTGGCGGTGGCTGGGTTGGTCGGTTCGCGTGACGGGCGGAGGGCCTGAATGTGCGGCATCGCCGGGGCCATGGGCCCGTTTGACGACCTCCCGGGCATGGTCTCGGCGATGACACGCCGGGTCGCGCACCGAGGCCCGGACGGCCACGGGGTGTGGGTGGATCCGGGCGGCGCGCTCGCGCTCGGGCACCGCCGGCTGTCGATCCAAGACCTGTCGCCGACGGGCGCGCAGCCGATGATGTCGGCGAAGGGCCGCTTCACCGTCGTGTACAACGGTGAGATCTACAACGCGCCCGCCCTGCGCGACGAGCTGCGGCCGCTCGGGCACATGTTCCGCGGCACCAGCGACACCGAGGTGCTGCTCGCCGCGGTCGCGCAGTGGGGCCTCGTGCCCGCGCTCGAGCGCTTCGTCGGCATGTTCGCGATCGCGCTGTGGGACCGCGCCGAGCGCACGCTGACGCTGGTGCGCGACCGCCTCGGCATCAAGCCGCTGTACTGGGCGGCGGCTGGCCGGCGGTTCGTGTTCGGCAGCGAGCTGTCGACGGTGCGGTCGGCGCCGTTCGTGTCGGGTGCGATCAGCCACGACGCCGCCGCGATGCTGCTCCGCTTCGCGTGCGTGCCGGCACCCCACACGATCCTCGAGGGCGTGCACAAGCTGCAGCCCGGTCACCTGATGGTGGTGCGCGACGGGGTCCCCGAGCGGCCGGTCGCGTGGTGGCGCGTGTCGGACGTGTTCGACCGGGCCGAGCCGTGGACGGGCAGCGAAGAAGAGGCGATCGACGCCGTCGACGCCGCCGTGCGTGACGCCGTCTCCGCGCGTTTGTTGTCGGACGTGCCGCTCGGCGGGTTCTTGTCGGGCGGGGTCGACAGCTCCACCGTGGCCGCGATGATGGCCGCCACCGCGGGCCGGGTGCGCACCTTCTGTATCGGATCGGAAGATCCGCTGTACGACGAGTCGAAGCACGCCGCGGCCGTCGCCGCCCACCTCGGGACCGACCACGAGACGCTCGTGCTCACCGGCGCGGACGCGCTCGCGCTCGTGCCGCGCCTGCCGCAGGTGTACGACGAGCCGTTCGCCGACAGCTCGCAGGTGCCCACCACCTTGTTGTGCGCCGCCACCCGTAAGCACGTCACGGTGTGCTTGTCCGGGGACGGCGGCGACGAGGTGTTCGCGGGCTACAACCGATACGTCGAGGCGCCGCGCTTGTGGCGGCGGGCGTCGCGTGTGCCCGCGTTCGCGCGCGGGCTCGGGGCGCGCGCGCTCGAAGGGGTGCCGATCCGCACGTGGGACCATGTGTTTCGGGGGCTCGGCGGCGTGCTCCCGCGCCGGGTGACGAGCCGCCCGGCCGGCATCACCGTCCCGAAGATCGCGGGTGTGCTCGGGGCCAACGATCAGGCGAGTCTGTATCGGTTCCTGACGTCCGGGTGGGTGGACCCGACGTCGGCGGTGCCCGGGGCGCGCGACCGCGCGACCGCGTGGGACCTGCCGCCCGGCCCCCAGGACGGCGCGTCGTTCGTGCGGCGAATGCAGGTCGCCGACTTGTCCGGGTACACCCAGGACGACATCCTCACCAAGGTCGACCGCGCCAGCATGGCGACCGCGCTCGAGGTGCGGGTGCCGCTGCTCGACCACCGCGTGATCGCGCTCGCGGCGCGCTTCCCGCTGTCGTTGCACCACGCCGACGGCCGCGGGAAGTACCTGCTGCGCCGCGTGCTCGACCGATACGTGCCCCGAGCGCTGGTCGACCGCCCGAAGCAGGGGTTCGGCTTGCCGATCACCGAGTGGCTACGCACGGATCTGCGGGCGTGGGCGGAGGACCTGCTCACCCCGGACGCGCTCGCCCGCGACGGCTTGTTCGACCCGGCCCCGATCCGGGCGAAGTGGGCGGAGCACCTCTCGGGTCGTCGGTCGTGGACCCCCGCGCTGTGGAGCGTGCTGATGCTCCAAGCGTGGCGGGCATGACCCGGGGCGGGCTGCGGGCGAACGTCGCGTGGATGCTGGTGGGAAACCTGGTGTTCGCGGCGAGCCAGTACGGGGTGCTCGCCGTCGTCGCCAAGCTCGGCACCCCCACCCTGGTGGGGTGGTTCTCGTTGTCGTTCGCGGTCACGGCGCCAATCGTCGCGCTGACCAACTCGAACTTGCGCGCGGTTCAGGCGACCGACACCCACCACGAGGTCGCGTTCGCCGACTACGCCGGGCAGCGCGCGCTCGCGATCGTGGCGTCGTTGCTGATCACCGCGGTGGCCACGCTCGTCGGCGGCTACGTCGAGGCGGGCTGGGTGCTGTTCTGGGTCGCGTCGTCGAAGGGGGTCGAGTCCGCCTCCGACGTCTTGTACGGCATGCTGCAGCAGCGTGAGCGGCACGATCGGATGGCCGTCGCGATGATCACGCGGGGCGTGCTGTCGGTCGTCGCGGTGGCGGCGGCGTTGTACGCGACGGGGTCGCTGCCGACGGCGGTGGCGGCGATGTTCTTGGTGCGCGTGCTCACGCTCGTCGCCCTGGAGCTCCCCATGTCGGCGTCGGTGGTCGGCGGGTGGTCGGCGCTCGTCCCCCGCCTCGATCGTGGGCTGCTGTGGAAGGTGACCCGCACGGCGCTGCCGTTGGGGGCGGTGGGCATGTTGTTCTCGCTGACGCACAACGTGCCGCGGTACGCGCTGGAGTGGTCGTTCGACGCGCACACGCTCGGCATATACGCGGCGTGCGCGTGGCTCGTGCAAGCCGGTCAGACGGTGGTGAGCGCGCTCGGTCAGGCCGTCTTGCCGAGGATGGCCGCTCACTATCGGCACGGGCGCCGCGCGTCGTTCCTCAAGGTCGCCGGGGCGTTGTGGGGGGCCGGGGCGGCGCTCGGGGTCGCTGGGGTGGTCGGCGCGTCGCTGGTCGGCGGGGCGGCCCTACGCCTGCTCTACACCGACGAGTACGGCGCGCACGTCGACGTGTTGGTCGCGGTGGCGGCGGCGGGCGGGCTGACGTACCTGACCTGGCTCGGCCAGGGCATCACCAACGCGATGCGTAGGTTCGACGCCCAGGTCCCGCTCGCGATCACGGTGGTCGCGGTGACGGCGGTGGTTTGTGTTTGGACGGTGCCCGCCTGGGGGGCGATCGGGGCGGCGGCGGGGTGGGGGGCCGGGCAGCTCGTGTACCTGGTGTGGAGCGTCGCGTTGGTGGTCGGTGGGCTCCGCCGGATGCCGTCACCCGCTTAGACCCAATGCCGATCACTTGAAGGCTATGGAGGGTAGATCGAGGGCACATGCTCCTCCCGCCTCTTCTCCCCCAGTAACCTCTGCCTCTGTGCCTCTGTGGTTCGTTTCGAACCAACCGGCACATTGGCACATGCCACGCAGAGGCCGACCCTTGCGCCCAGCCGACTGGCAGAACCAACCACAGAGGCAGAGGGCTCACAGAGGCCGACACACAGAGCCCTAAGTACCTGCACAACCTGCCCCATGGTCCTCCAGTCTCGTCTCCTCCAGAACCTCTGTGCCTCTGTGGTTCGTTCCGAGCCAAGCGGCAGTACCAACCACATTGGCACATGCCACGAAGAGGCCGACCCTTGCGCCCAGCCGACTGGCAGAACCAACTACAGAGGCACAGGGCTCACAGAGGCCGAAACACACAGAGCCCTAAGCAACCACAACCTGCCACATGCTCCTTCCGCTGGTTCTCCCCCAGTAACCTCTGTGCCTCTGTGGTTCGTTTCGGTCCATGCCATGGTGGCGGCGGTCTCGACGGCCTGCGCGCCGGGCAGCACCGACTCCGCCCGGCTTCCGCTCCCGCATGACGGCCCTGCGAGCAGGGCGATCAGAACGGGAAGACCCACGGCACCATCACTACGGTCACCACGCCGCACACGACCTGCAAGACGAGCCCGGCCCGCAGGAAGTCCACGAACTTGTAGCCGCCGGGGCCCATGACCATCATGTTGGTCTGGTACCCGATCGGGGTCGAGAACGACGCCGACGCGGCGAACATCACGGCGACGACGAACGGAAGTGGGCTCACCCCGAAGCGCCCCGCGAGCGCGAGGCCCAACGGGAACATCAGGGCGGCGGCGGCGTTGTTGGTGATCAGCTCGGTGAGGACCGCGGTGCCGACGTACAACAACGCCATCGCCAACCACGGCGACGTGACGCCCACCGACGCCAGCGCGCTCGCGAACACCTCCCCACCCCCGGTGCTGCGGATGGCTTCACCCAACGCAAACGACGCGCCGATGGCCACCAGCACCGGCCACTCGATCGACTGACGCGCTTCGTCGAGGGTCATGCACCGGGTAGCCAGCATCGCGCCTGCCCCGAGCAGCGACGCCTCCATCATCCCGAGCCAGCCTGCGGCCGCCACGCCGACCACCAACGCCAGCACCACGACCGCGATCGGCGCCTTCTCATGACGGTACAACGCCGAGTCGTCGATGCTGGACACCAGGTAGAAGTCGCGACGGGGGCCCCACTCACCCACCCACGACGGGGCCGCCTCGAGCAAGAGCACGTCGCCTTGCCGCAGCACGATGTCGCCGAGGCGCCCCCCGAGGCGCTCGCCGTGGCGCGCCACCGCGATCACCACCGCGTCGTAGCGCGAACGAAAATGTCCGTCTCGGATGGTCTGACCCAGCAGCGCGTTGTCGGGCCCCACCACCGCCTCGACCATGCGGCGTTGGCCCCCGCTCGCCGGCGCGTCATCCGACACCGTATGCAGCCCGTGCACCCGCGCGACGTCCATGACCGCGTCCCGCGGGCCCACGAACTGGAGGCGGTCGCCGCCGCGGAGAATGAACGTAGGTTCAACCGCTGGAAACACGTCACCGCCCCGCGCGACCTCGGCCAAGAACGCGCCGGGCAGGTTGCGCAGGCCAGCGCCTTCGATGGTGCGGCCGACCAGCGGCCCCGCCGCGGCGACCACCAGCTCGGTCGTGTACGCGCGCGGGTCGTCGACCGGAGTGACGGCCGGACGCCGGTCCGGGAGCAGGTACGGCCCGACCAGGACCAACACGGCGCAGCCGACCACCGCGACCGGCAAGCCGACCGGCGCGATGTCGAACAGCCCGATCTCGGGCAGCCCTGCCTTGCGCGCCATGCCCGTCACCACGAGGTTGGTCGAGGTGCCCATCAACGAGATCGTCCCGCCCATGATCGTCGCGTACGACAGCGGGATCAGAAACCGAGACGCCGCCTTGCCGTTCCGCCGCGCCCACTCGGTGACTGCCGGCAGCAGCGCGGCCACGATCGGGGTGTTGTTCATGAACGCGCTGGCGCCCGCGACCGGGAACATCAGGCGCATGAGGGACACCCGGTCCGACGACGGGGCTCCGAGCAGGATCGCGGATAGCTTGTGCACCGCGCCGGTCGAACGCAGCCCCCCAGCGACCACGAACAACGCTCCTACCGTGATCATCCCGTCGTTGGCGAACCCAGCCAGCGCCTCCTTCCGGTCGATGATGCCCGCGAGCAGCAGCACCAGGACGGCGGCGAACAAGACCAGGTCGGTGGGTTGCTCGGTGAAGATCAGCACCGCGAGCACGATGAACACCACCGCGGTCGTAAACAACAGCGCGCCGCTCATGTAGGGCCTCCGAGGCGTCCGCGGGACCAGCAAGGCGGGTGCCACGCCTGGAGTCACGCTCATCCCTGGACGATTCGCGATGCGCTGCGAGCGGTCGCGGGGCCGCCACGGCCGGTCGCGGTCGCGGCCACGGCGGACCGCGGGGACGGACTGGGTGGGCTGGAACCATGCGGATTGGGGCGCCGCGGGTGCCTACGAGGTCGTCGGCGCCGATGCCGACCATGACGACGATGTCGCCCTCACCGATGAGGTTGCCGCCGAGGCAAGTGAGGGTGCCGTAGGCGTCGGCGGGGCCGGCGGGTCCGACGCGCGAGCCAGTCCGGAGAGGCGACCGTCTCCCGAGACGGGAGCCCCGCACCCGTGGCGCCTGCTGGTTCGCCGGGGGTCATGGCCCCTCAACGGCGCCGATGTCGCAGCGGGCGACGCCGTCGCCGTCGCCGTCGGCGGGGCGAGGGGCGCCGCGCTGATCCTCCGGGAGGCACTGGGCGTCCACGCCGGCGTCGCGCGCCGGGCTGGTCGGGAGCAGCGGGAGGATGGGTGTGCCGCCGGGGGGCGTGAACAACCTCCCGAGCCTGGGAGCGAGGGGCACGGCACGGGTGCCGGCGAGGTCGGAGGCGGAGAGGCCCACGGACCCGTCCCCCTCGCCGAGCAGGTTGCCGCCGAGGGAGGTGACGGCGCCCGAACAGTCGGCGGGGACCCCGGCGGCGTCGGTGTTCCGTGCGAACAGGGAGTTGGTGACCTCGACGGTGCTGGAGGGGTGGGCGTACAAGCCTGCCATCGCGCCGGGCGTCAGGTCCGTGGTGGTGTTGCCCACCACCGTCACGCCGTTGAGGGTCGCCACGGACTCGTCCAACTGGATCGCGCCCAGGCCGTCGCCGACGACGTTGCCGACGATGGTCACGTTGGTGAGGTCCATCGTCGACCTCGATTGCGAAAT
>CAIUDO010000822.1 GCA_903897935.1 uncultured Pseudomonadota bacterium | reverse complement strand
CTCGGGAGCGTCAACGCGCCGTCGGCCCAGATCGCGACGCCCCCGGCGCCCGCGCCGACGACCGCGGCCGGCACCGCCGCCGACGCGCCGGGCGCCCACCAGCCCGAACCGTCGAGGAACCCTGGCGGACCCTCCCGATCGACCACGAACAGCTCCGGATGATCCGCGGCCACCCGTGCGCGCTCGACGCCGTCGACCACCTCGACGACGGCGTCGTCGGTCGCGAACCACATCGCGCCGCCGGTCCACACCGCGCCACGCACCCCGGAGACCCCGACGCTGACGGGATCCTCGGGGCGCCGCCACGCCTCGGGGCCGGCGGCGACCGGGTCGAGCGGCAACCGCCGCGCCGCGCCGTCCTCCGACACCAACCACGCCGTCGCGGTGGCCGGGTCGACCATCACGTCGACGACCGGACCCGGCAAGAAGCCTCGTTGAAGCTCAATCTCACCGCTCGCACACCCACCTTGCGGGCCCGTCACGCCGAGCGCGACCGCGGGCGCGCACACCGCCGCGCCGTCGTGGGTCGCGAGCTCCTCGATGACGAACACACCGACCGTCGGATCCACCACGAACGACAGCCCGGAGCGGGGGTCCGACCGCACTCGGGACGGGTTGACCGCGCCGACCAGCGTGATCGGCGCGTACGGGCGGAGCGGGTCGAGCGCGTCGAGGGACGCAGCGACGGGCTCGGGCGGCGCGCCCGAGTCGACGCCGCCGCAAGCGGTCAGGAGACGAAGTAACGCGGCGGGACCCACGCCCACCCCGCCGGGCCCGAGGCCCGCGTCGCGATCAGCTCGTGGGCGGCCGCGATGACGTCGGCGCTGGTCAGCACCGTCGCGTCTTCCAGGACCAGCGACTGCGCGATGCCGGGCACGTTCTTCTGCCCGAGCGCGCGCGTGGGCGTGCCCGGCCGGCGGTCGACGACGTCGCCCTGAATCTGGCGAACGAAGCCGCCGAACGAGCGGTCTTCCGCGGCGACGATCAAGCGCCCGGTGCGGCCGACCGACGCCATCACGGTGTCCATGTCGGGCGGGACGATGGTGCGCAGGTCGATCACCTCGGCGGAGACGCCCTCCTTCGCGAGCGCGTCGGCGGCGGCGAGGCACGTCCACACCGCGCGACCCCACGCCACGACGGTGACGTCGGTGCCTTCGCGACGAACCGCCGCTTTGCCGAACGGCACGTAGACGTCTTCGATGTCCGGCACCTCGCCGCGCATGATGCGCTTCTTGAGCGCGGCGACCTCGGCGGGGTCGGTGGGCTCACCGGGGAACGCCGGGCCGAGGGTCTGCCGGTACATCCACTTCGGCTCGAGGAAGATGACCGGGCCGTCGTACTCGCCGGCGGTCAGCAGCAGGCCGTGCGCGTCGAAGCTGGTCGATGGCATACAGATGACCAGCCCCGGGATGGACCCGAAGTACCCGTCGACGCTCATCGAGTGGTACATGGCGCCGCCGCCGAACGGGTCGGTGGGCATCCGAAGGACGAGCTTGACCTTACACTGTCCGAGGGTGGACCAGTGCAGGTTGCCCAGGTACACCAGCCAGTGGAAGCAGTTGAGCGAGTAGTCGCCGAACTGGATCTCGGGGAGCGCCATCAGATCGGGGTGCAGCGCGAGCCCCGTGGAGACGCCCACGATCAGGGGCTCGTTGAGCGGGCTGTCGACGACCCGCCCGGGGTGACGCGCTTGCAGACCGGCGCTGGCTTGCATGACACCGCCGAGCCGCCCGACGTCTTGCCCCAGCATGAAGCCGTTCTTGCGGGCGATCAGCTTGTCGAGCGCGCTCCGGAGCGCGCCCGCGTAGCTGATGGAGGTGGTCCCGGGGCCCGACGCCGTCTCCTCGTGGTCGGGGAACGGCGCCCGCACGAAGTCCATCACCGACGCCGGGTCGGGCTGGGGCTCCTCGCGCACCCGCTCGAGCAGGTGCCGGACCTCGGCGTCTTGCGCCGCCATCACCGCGCCGAGCTGATGGTGCGAGAAGAAGTCGCGCCCCTCCCCGACCTCGCGGCGCAGCACGTCTTCCGGGGCGAGCACGCCCAGCTCGACGAGCCGCGCGCCGAACCGGATCAGCGGGTCGTCTTGACCGAGGTCGAACGTGACGTCGGCCGCCGAGCTGTGCCCGTTGAACCGGGGCAAGTCGTGCACGTGGATGAGCGCCGGCCGCTGCTCCCCGGCGACGTACCGGCTCGCGGCGAGCGTGGTCTCGTAGACGTCCCAGAAGTCGCGACCGTCGCAGCGGAACGGGCGGACCCCGAACGCTTTCGCGTACGTGGCGAAGTCGCGGATGCCGCGGCCTTCGTCCGGGCGGGTCGAGATCGCGACCGCGTTGTCGGTGACGATGATGAGCACCGGCAGGTTCCACACGCTGGCCGCGTTCATCGCGTCGTGCATGTCGCTCTCGGCGGTGGTGCCGTCACCGACCACGGCGACCGCCATGCCGTCGCGGATGCCCTTGAGCTGGAGCCCGCGCGCGAAGCCCGCCGCCTTGCCGAGCTGCATTCCGACCGGAGATTGAACCGGAAGGATGCCGACATCGGGCATGTTGAGGTGGTAGACCATCTGGCGGCCGCCGCTCATGTCGTCGGTCGCGCGGGAGAACTGCTGCCGCAGCATGCGCGCGGTGAAGTCGGTCCGGCCCTGGAGCGCCGACCAGTGGGTGCAGAAGCTGCCCGACCGATAGTGCGGGACGATGCCGAAGTTCTTCGGGCCGACCACGCGTGAGAACGCGAGCGCGGTGGCGGTGCCGTGGATCTCTTCCCCCGGTCCCCAGATCGCGAACTTGACCTCGCCGCGTGAGACCAGGCGGACGATGTGCTCTTCCACCGACCGCGACCGAGTGCCGCTCACATAGGCTGCGCGCAGCTCGTCGGGGCGGGGCGCGTCTTGCGGATCGGCCGGCCGACGGCTGGTGAGGGGTGCGTCGACGGTCTCCATCAAGCCTCCTGGGACCGGCGAGCCTAACTGGATGAGCGCTCGGAAGGCACCGCCGCCGGGCGGATCGCTGATCAGTCTCCTTCCAGGCCACCGACTCCGGAGCGCGGCCTCCGGGCCCGCCCGAGTGGTTTGGCGTCGGCGACGAGCGTTGACTCGGGAGCGCGGGCCTCCTGGCCCGCCGGGCCGCGGGCTTTTAGCCCGCACCGATCGGCACGCCCGAGCCTCCGCGCTCCGGCCGAGACTTCCGCAGCACGTGAACGGACAGCGGCACCGCGCGCTGCGCGAGCTGGGAGGGCCTAACCCTGGCCCGGCAGGGCGAGCCCGATCCACGCGACCCCGACGACGATCGACGCGACGGCGGCGGTGATCACGAGGCCCCGCAAGCCCGCCGGACCGAGGCGATGCGCGAAGGTGCCGATGACGAGGCCGAACCCGCCCATCGCGAGCACCGCGCCGATCAGGTACGCGACCAACCACGCCAACGCCGACGGCGCCTCCAGCGCCAGCGCCGGCACCACGCCGAACACGTGCCCCGCCCCGGCCGCGCCGTGCAGCATGCCGACCCCGAACGCCGCGTGCGTGTGCCCACGGTGCGCCTCGGCGTCGTGCGGGCCGCCGACGTGGACGTGCACGTGCGCGTGCCCGTCGTCGTGCTCGTGCGGGTGGGTGTGCACCACCATCCCGAGGCCGCGCCGCACCCCCCACAGCCCGATCGCGACGAGCAAGAAGCCGACGAGGAGCTCAGACCACGCCGACAACGCGTCGACGTCGACCGCGCCGCGCGCCAGCAGCGCGAGCAGCCCGAGCACGACGACGCCCGCGCCGTGCCCGAGGCCCCAGACCGCGCCGGTACGCGCCGCGCGGCCCCGGTCCACCGCCGCGATGGGCATCAGCGCCGCGAGGTGGTCGGGGCCCGTGAACACGTGCGCACAACCCGCGATCAAGCCTCCGAGCAGCAGCATGAGACCTCCGACGGGCGATCCTGACGACCCGCACGATATCTCGGCGCCGCCCGGGCATCCCGCGCGGCGACCATCCTCACGCGACGGGATACCTCGGAGCGGGGGACGCATGCGGACCATCGGCGCCATCGTGCTCGTGCTGCTCGCGCTCGCCGCGGCTGGCGTCGCGAGCGCGCACCCGTTCGGCGACCGCTACCTCGGCCACCTGGTGCGCTTGTCGGTCAGCGACGGCGCCGCCCGGCTCGACTACCGGCTCGAGCTGCCGACCAACTACGTCGTGCGTGAGATGGCGGCGCGAGAGCGGGCGTCGGACCAACCGGATCCAGGCGGGTACGTGCCCGAGAAGCTCGACGAGCTGGAGAGCGGCCTCGTCATGCTCGTCGATGGCGTGTCCGTGCCGATGCGCCGCGTCCCTGCGGACGAACCGACGGGCCTCGGCAACGCCCGGTTCTTCATCTTCGACCTGACGCTGGAAGCGACGCTCGATCCTGGACCCCACACGATCGTCGTCACCAACGGAAACCACCCGGAGACCGAGGCGTGGCACGCCGGCGAGGTGCTCGTCGCCGACGATCTGGTCGTCGACGCGTGCAACCTGTTCGATCTCGATCCTGGACAGATCCGCACCGAGAACGGCGTGCGGTGGGTGCTCGGCGACCGGGGTCGTGAGGTCTCGGTGACCGTGCACCCCGGCGGATCCGGGCTCGCCGGCGCCCTCGCCTGGGTCGCGGGGGGCACCGGCGGCATGCGCCCTGCTGCCGAGGCCGTCGAGGTCGATCCGATGATCACGCTCGTTCAGGGCGAGCTCACGCCATGGCTCATGTTCGTCGCGCTGGGCGCGTCGGTGTTCTTCGGGGCCGCCCACGCGCTGTCGCCGGGCCACGGGAAGACCCTCGTCGCCGGCTACCTCGTGGGCACACGCGGCACGATCCGGCACGCCATCTTGCTCGGCGTGGTCGTGACGCTGTCGCACACCGTGTCGGTGTTCGTGCTCGGCCTCGTCACCCTGCAGCTCACCGACACGTTCGCGCCGGAGTCGATCTTCCCGTGGTTGGAGCTCGTCTCCGGCCTCCTCGTCCTCGGGGTCGGCGTCGCGCTGATGCGGCAACGGACCCGCGCGCTGCGGGCGCCGCCCGCGCCGTCCCCGGTCGGCCGCATCGACGTCGGCCCAGCGGGTCCCAGCGAGCCGCTGCGGCGACCCGCGCACGCGCACGATCATGGGCACACGCACGACCACGGGCACGCGCACGGCCACGATCACGGCGGTGGGCGGTGGAAGCACGCCGTCGCGCACCTGTTCGACCTCGACCACGATCACGGCGTGTCGCAGGCGACCGACCTCCGCTCGTTGGTGTCGCTCGGGGTGTCGGGTGGGATCGTGCCGTGCCCGACCGCGCTGGTGGTGCTGCTGACCGCGGTGTCGTTGCATCGGGTGGCGTTCGGCCTCGTGATGGTCACCGCGTTCTCCGTCGGGCTCGGCGCGGTGCTGATCGGCATCGCGATCGCGGTGGTGCTGCTCGGCGACCGGCTGGATCGGCTCGGCAGCGGCACGCGGCTCGGCCGCCTGCTGCCGGTGCTCAGCGCCGTCGTCGTGACCGCGCTCGGCCTCGGCATCCTCGCCCGGAGCGTCGAGGCGCTGTTGGCCGCATGATCCCGGTGCTCCGCTGCAGCGCCGACCCGCCCGGGGCGTGGGCCGTCGCGGCGCGCGACCCGGCTCGCGCGTTGGTGCGCCGCCCGGTCGCGCCGTTCGTGCACCTGCTGCTCGCTGAAGACGAAGGGCACACGCTGCGGTACGCGGCGCGCTGCGACGTCGCGGAGCCGGGGCCGGCGTTCGTCGCGGCGCTGCTCGCGCTCGACCCGCTGCCGCGCCTGCACCGGACCGAGGCCGGATGGTGGACGATCCTGGCGGACGACGGCGTCGAGCCGTCGCGGGTGTGCTTGCCGCTGCAACGGTCGTTCCCCGAGCCGATGTGCTGCGCGGTGCCGGACGCCCGCACGCTGTGGCTCGCCCCGGTGGCGGACGCCGAACGCCTGCTCGCGGCGGCGCACACGCGATGGGCGGCCGCCGGGACGCCCATCTCGCCGCTGATCTACGCGCTCGGACCGGCGGGGCCGGCCCCCTTCCCGGCCGACGGCGCGCTCGCGGATCCGCTGCGACGGGCGGCCAGCGCGTTGGCGGCGCGGGCGTGGGAGCGGCAACGCGACGCGCTGGAGCGCTTGTTCGACGTGGCGTTCGGGCTGGCCCTGGTCCGCGATGACGACTGCGTCGCGGTGTGGCCCGACCCGACGTTACCCGCGCTGCTGCCCGCCACCGAGCGCGTCGTCGTCGACGGCCGGGTGGTGCCGCTCAGCGCGCTGCGCCCGTCACCCTGGCCGGCGCTCGACCCGCCACGGGTGTTGGTGCGCCCTCACGCGAGCGCCTGAGCGAGCTCGGCCAGCAAGGCGTCGAGCCGCCCCTCCGTCGCCAGCGGGGCCGGCGCGCACGCCGTCAGATCCAAGCTGTGCTCGGTCCCCGACAAGATCGTGAGGAGCGGCAAGCCGGCGCTGCCGGGGGGCACCCACCACGTGCGCTCCGCGGTGAAGCCCGGCCACGATCGCTCCGCCGCGGGGGTGCGCCCCAGCCACGACGCGGTCGCCGACACCGGCCACGCGCCGGCCGCACGCTCCTGGGCCGATCGCCGCCGGCCCTCGCGCACCATCAGGGCGAGCGGCACCCACCGCAGCGCGTGCGCGAGCCGGACCGGGGCGAACGCCTCGCCGGTGCCGGCGCGCGCGCGCACCAACGCGGCGGCGGCCCCGACAGGATCGGGATCGTCGAGCAGCGCGGTCGCGTCGACGCGCAGCCAGCCGGCTAAGTTCGCGGTCGACGGACCGGAGCCGAACCGTCGCAGGTCGACCGGGACGTCGACGTGCACCGGCGCCCCCGGCCGCGCGCGGGCCAGCGCGACGAGCAGCCGGGCGAGCGGTCGGTCCGCGCCGCGCCCGGGGACCGACACCCGCGACCACACCGCCCCCGGCGCGTCGCCCGACGGCGCTCCGGTCGGCGCCACCACCGGGACGGCAGGGGCGCCCTCCACGATCGGCGCCCCGCGCGCCAACGCCGCGTCGGTGACCGGGCCGCCCGGCACCGGGTCGGGGTCGACGCCGTTGAGCGCCTGCACGAGCGACCGAACGAACAACGACAACCCGCGCCCGTCCGTCACCGCGTGCGCCGCGCGGACCACGAGGCGCGCCGGGTCCCCCGGCGCGCACCAGATCTCCACCGTCGGGCCGCGCCACAAGTCGAACGAGCGCTCCAGGAACGGCGCCGGACGCCCGTCCCACGGGCCGTCAAGCCCGAGCACCGCGGGCGGCGGGCCGGGCACCCACCGCGTGAACCCGAGGCCGCCGGCCAGGCGCG
>CAIUDO010000821.1 GCA_903897935.1 uncultured Pseudomonadota bacterium | reverse complement strand
CCGGGTCGGGCGATGTGCGCAGGAACCGTGGTTTTCGGGGGGTGGCGTGCGTGCGAAGCGGGGCTTGTGCGTCGTCGGGCAGCCCGTCGTTGCGGTCGGCTGGGGCTTGGGGTAGGCTCCCAGGGTGCTTGATGTTTCCTATCCCTCGCGGATGCGTCAGCGGGCGAGCGTGCGGTCGAGCGCTGGTGACGTGCTGGCCTGGCTGGAGGAGCACGCGAAGCTGCTGCTGGTGGGGCCGCCGCCGCGGGACGGGCCGTCGGACGCGTGAGGTCGGGTCATGGCGGGGCGCGGTGTGGACATGGCTGGGGACGGAGGGCCCAAGGCTCAACAGTGAAGTGCGCTTGAGCGGCCCGGAGCAAGGCGCCGGCTGCCGGAGCGCGGTTCGGGGCAGGCGAGAATGGGATGGCAGAGACCTGGGATGGGTTAGAGTATCGGCGGGGGGGTCGAGGGGAATGGGGCTTGAAAAACCTGGGCACGATTCCGTGCGTGAACTCCTGATTACAGATCCCGCCGTCCTGGATGCCGCGGCAGAAGCCTTCGCGTCGCCAAGACCAGTTTTCCTGCTGCAGCTGCCCACCGTGTTTGCGTTGGTCGCCCCGCCCTCCGCGCTGGGCGTACGCTGCCTCGACGAGGCGAAGCAACGGCTGCCCGAGAAGACCTACGGCTCGGCGGTCGGCGCGGCCGAAGCGTTCCACGCGATGGCCCTGCCCACGGCGCTTCCGGAACTTCTCGACGCCGCGGCGAAGCTCGAGATCTTCCAGGGTGCATTCGTTCGCATCGCCATCGGGCAGGCGCAGGAGGCCTCTCCGACGGTGCATGGGGGGACACACCAGGGACTGCTGCTCGGGGGGCCACACCGCGAACTCTTCGTTGCGCTCGAGCGCAGCTGCCTCGGGACGATCGAACCGACTCTCTTCTGCGGGCACTCGTACGCCGCGCCGCTGTGCACGAGCGCGAACCTGAGCGGCGACCCGCTCGGTTCGATCACCACCTGGCCACGCGCGCGCGCTTTTGCCCTCGAGCGAAACATCGACCTGGTCGTGCGGGCCGAGGCAAGCGCTTCCGGCTCGGGCTCCTACCCAATTTTTAACCTCTTGCGGAACCGCATCCGCATCGAGCGCCACGGCCCGCTGGAGGCGGAGATCCGCGCGCGGCTCCCGACGCACCTGTTCGAAGGAGCCCGCTGACCGTGCCGCAGGTACCGACCAAGGGCTCTGCCGTGCCTGCCACGCTCGAAATCGCGCACCTCGCGCACGCCATGCCGGCACTGTCGCCGGAGAACGGCCTCATGGTGCGGAACCTCTTCCGAGACGGGCTGGGAGCGCTGCTCGCGGGCATGCGGCACCACACGGTGCGCCTGCTGGCCGAGCACGTGCGGGAGCTCGGGTGTGCGCCGCGCAGCCCCGTCTACGGATGGAACTTCTCGACCGCGCCTCAGGAGGCCGCGTTCGTGCTCGGAACCGCCACGCACGCGCTTGACTTCGAGCCGATGTGCCTGCCCCCCACTCACGCGGTGTCGCCCGTACTGGGATCCCTGCTCGCGCTGGCCCACGCAGACCCGCGTGACCGCGACGGCGGGCGCTTCTTGCGGGCGTTCACTACGGGGATCCAACTGCAGGTTGACCTGCGCCGGTCGGCCGAGGCGGCCGATCGCGAGGCGGTTCGGCACGGCCGCCACTTCCCGTTCCAGCGCCAGGGGTTCCATCCCCCCGGTACCGTCGGGCCCATGGGGAGCGCGCTCGCAGCGTCGATCTGGCTGGGGCTCGAGCCGCGACAGACCGCCGTCGCGCTCGGCATCGCCGCGAGTCGGGCCTCCGGCATCGCCGGCAACATCGGCACCATGACCAAGGCCACCCACTGCGGCCACGCCGCGCGTGTGGGGGTCGAGAGCGCGCTGCTCGCCCAGCGGGGCATGACGGCTTCCACGGCAACGTTCGAGGAGCCGGCCGGCTGGAGCGAGGTGTTCGGCGGAGAATCGTTCGACATCGCTTCGGTCGGCGACGGCATGCGATCGCTCCGCTGCTTTTCGGACCCCGGCTTCGCCTTCAAGCGCTGGCCCGTTCACACCGCCATGCAGATTGCGATCTGCGCGGCGCTCAAGGCGTACGACGGCGCCCGCCCGCCGTCGCAGGTCACCATCCACGCGCCGGTCTTCCGCTACTGCGATCGCCCCTTCCCCCGGGACGGGGACGACGCCCGGTTCAGCTTTCAGTACAACGTGGCCATCGGGCTGCTCGACGGGGCCGTCGGCCTCGACAGCCACTCCGAGGAGCGGCTGCGGCGTGACGACGTGCAGACCCTGCTGCGCCGCACAAAGCTGGTGCTCGACCCGGACATCACGCCCTCCTTCGACGGGATGAGCGTGCACGTGACGACAGACGACGGCCGGCGCGGCGCCGCCGACGGATGGACGGGGCACTGGCGCTACCCCGCGACCGAGGAGGACCATGCACGGAAGTTCGACGCGTGCGCGCGCCGCCTCATGCCGCCAGAGCAGGCCCAGTCGCTCCGGAGCCTCGTCGACGGGATCGAGGGCGACGGGGGACTCGAGACCTTGCTGGAAGGACTCACCGCCAGCGAGGCCCCTCTAGCGCGGTGAGCGGGTGCTCTCGACAGCGTAAACCAGGGGGAACTTCGCATTGAGGGCAATTTCGGTGCCTGCAGCGGATTCGTGCCAGAAGGGCTGGGGCGTTTTATCGCTTATACTCCAGGTGATCGCGCGGCTGGAGACCGTCTCGGCGCTGCGGGCAAGCGGTCGCAACGCGAGGGCGACGATGGGATGGAGGGGCTGCGGCGCACAGCCGACGGACGGGGAACCTTCGCGCGCATCGACAGGCGGGAGAGCGTTCCCTTGTGGATGGCGTCGCGGGGTCTGGTGGCGGAGGTCACCGGATTCAACCGGCAAGCGAATGTGCGGGTGGCTGCGAAGGACGCTCGGGCTCAGGGCGTGGGCGCAGCGCCGCCCGCACGCACGCGTTGAAAGTGATGGTAGTCGTTGTTGCCCACGAGGTGGCCCGCCCTCTCGCGGAACAGAATCGGCGCCGCCGGGGCCGGCACTCCGGTGCGGAGGTCGTGACCGAAGCTTCATGATCAGGAGTCTACGGGCGTCGACCTGACCCTCCCACGTGCAGCGGGCCGACTGCACGGGCTGCCCCCACCAGCTGAACCCCGTGCACCCCGGCGTCCGGTGAAGATCCTGAATCGCCAGAAGCAGGTACAGCCTGCGCCCAGCCGTCGCCTCGCCCCGCCTGGGGATCGATCGCGAAGACCGCGTCGTCCTGACGCTACGCCACCTGACGGGCCGAACTGGCTGGCCGGGATCGGGGTCGGGCTGCTCCTGGTGTCCCTCGTCGTCCTCGTGAGCGGCGCGGTCGCCGAGGTCTGGCTCGACGACGCGCCTGTATGGGTGAAGCTAGGGTTTGGGGGTGGGGCGGCGTCGGTGGCCGTGTTGGTCACCTGGGCCGTCTGGTCGCGTTTGCGCCGCGGGAAGGACCCGTACGAGGAGGTGGTGCGATGAGTCAGGACCTGATCGTGGTGACGACCGAGTCGGTCGCGGGGCGGAGCGTCACCGAGTCTCTGGGGCTGGTCACCGGCGCGACGATCCGCGCGCGGCACATCGGCCATGATCTG
>CAIUDO010000820.1 GCA_903897935.1 uncultured Pseudomonadota bacterium | reverse complement strand
GCCGTCGGGGAGGCGGAGCAGCTCGCGCGGACGCACCAGCGCGGGCTCCGCTGGCGCCGCCATGAGGGCGCGGTGGAGCCGCTCGAACACGACCCCGCCTTCGGACGCGATCGGCGCCACCACCTCGACGGTCTCACCGGTCTCGAGGTGGGTGGCCAACCAACGCGTGATCTCGGGCGCTGCGGAGATCACGGCGTCGACGCGATAGCGCCCGTCGAGCGTCTCGCCCGGCCTCATGGAGCTACGGCACCCATCCACGCTGAGGTGAACGCGAACACCTGGGTCTCGAACCCTTCCGGATCGAGCTCGAACAGATCGGAGTGGCCCACGCCGTCGGGCTGCCAGAGCTCCTTCGGGTCCGGCGCGGCCGCGTACAGGCGCTCACCGGCGGCCGAGCTGATGTAGTCGTCGTCGAGGCCGTGGATGACCAGGTACGGCGCGCCGATCGCGGACGCCGCCGCGACGTTGTCGAACGCGTCTGCGAAGAACCAGCCGGTGGGGAACGCCATGCCGGTGCTGTCCAGCATGATGTCGCCGGGCTCTGAGAAGGTCGCCTCCGTGACGATGGCGCCCGGCGTGCGGCCGCCCGCAGTGTGCAGCGCCACCGAGCCGCCGAGCGAGTGACCCACCCACAACACGGCGTCGTCGCTCCAACCGCTGGTGTCCACGACGTACGCCGCTGCCGTTTCGCCATCCACACCGAGCACGCCTTCATGGTCGGGCGCGCCCGTCGACTTGCCGAAACCGCGGTAGTCGAAGACGAACACGTCGTTCCGACCCCAGCTCCAGAACAGCTCGACCTTCGACCACGCGTCGTTGATGCTGCCGGTGTTCCCGTGGAAGTAGATCAGCGGCGGCGCGCGGGAGTCTTGCCGCGCCCACACCCCGTACAGCGTCTCGCCATCGGGCGTCTGGAACGCCACCTCCTCTACGTTGTCGGCAGGGACGACGTTGTAAGAGAGGTCGTACGCGTCGACCTGCGTGGGGTTGAAGAACAGGTCGTCGAACGTCATGCAGCCGGACGACGCCGCCAGCGCCGCGGTGACCACGAGGAGACGGAGGTTCATGCGCCGCCTTTACCCGGCGCGCGGCCGGCGTCGCCGAGGTGGATGTCGACCCCGAGCTGGAGGGAGAGCGCGCCGCGGTGGCCGATGCCGTACCAGTCCGGCACCCCCTGGAGGTTGTCGACCGTCGCGGCGAGCCACTTCAACTCGGCGCGGAGCCCGACGCGCCCCGGCCGGACCTCGGCCCCGACCAACGGCGACAAGAACACGTCGGCGGGGGCGGCGGTCTGGACGAGCAGGTCGAGCCCGGTCCACACCGTGCTGCGATCCTGCGGGCCGATGGGCCACGAGCCGATCGCGGAGAGGTCAGGGAAGACGCGCACACCGCCTCGCGGATCCCCTGCCGCCGTGTCGCCGAAGAACACGTGCGTGGTCGCTCCGGCCATCAAGCGCGGCCGGGCGCCCATCGGGCCGAACAGCTCGGTGGCGACCCCGAGGTCGGCCCCGGGGATGCCGAACAGCAGCACGGGCGTCCAGTAGAACGATCCGTAGATGTTGGTGCGATCGGAGACCCCGTGCGCTGCGCCGACCGATCCGATCGGGACCGGCAGCGGCACACCCGCGTACGACACGACCGGCCCGCCCATCGAGGTCGTGATCGCGGTGTTGCCCTTGCCGAGCGGCGATACGGCGCGCGAAGCGCTGCACCCACCGAGCACGGCGATCCAGACGGCGGCTCGGACCGCCCACGAACCGTGCCCGTTCACCCGCGTGATCCTCCGGCGCGGCGAACCGTGATGTGGATCTGCGCTTTGTCGAGCGACTGCGCGATCATGACGCTGCCGTTGCTGTCGACCCGAAGCCCGAAGGTGACCGCGGTGTCGTTGTCGGTGCCGGCGTGGGCCTTGGAGAGCCCGTCGGCCATCGCCCGCGACAACTGCCCAGCGAGGGTCACCGCGTTCTTGTACGCGCGCAACGGGTCCGGCCGAACCTCCAGGTCGTTCTTGCCGAACGCCGCCGAGGTCTCGGCCTCGATGAGGATCATGGTGTTTTCGTCGAGCTCGGTGACAAAGAACAAGCGACCTCCAGGGTCGGCCTCATAGCCGGCCCGCGGCTCGCTCGCCGTAGTTGCTTGCCCACCGCGCGCTTTGAGGGCATGTACGGGAATGGGGAGGTGGTGTGGCTGTTACGCTTGCCGAGGTGATCGAGTTCCTACTCGAGACCCCGATGTTCGCCGAATTGGATTCCCTCCAGCTGTCAGATGTCGTGAGCATCATGCAGATCCAGAGGTTTCGGTCGGGCCAAGAGGTCTTTACCGAAGGCGACACGGGTGATGGCTGGTTCGTCGTTTACGACGGCGAGGTCGAGGTGCTCAAGGAGTCGGTGCTGGGATCGAAGGTCATCGCCCGCCTGGGGCCTCGCGCGTGCTTCGGCGAGATGTCCATCCTCGACGGTTCTCCGCGCTCGGCGTCCGTGCGCGCGGTCGTGCCGACCACGGCGTTTCGGTTCCCGCGCTCGTCGTTCCAGGGCTTGCTGGACGAGGGCAACGTGTCGGCCAGCAAGCTGGTCCTGCAGATCGCGCGCGTGCTCGCGGCCCGGCAGCGCACCACCACGGCGCGCCTCGCGGAGCTCATCCGGAGCGAGACCGCCGCGGATCTGCGCGACCACCTCGAGCCCATCGTCACCGACGCGTCCGTGATGGAATGAGCCCCACCCTCCTGATGACGGCGGCGTACGCCGCGGTCCCGGAGGAGGTGCTGCCCATCGTGGCGGAGGCGGGCGCTCCCGACCAGTACGCGGCGTGGCGAGCAGCGAACGGCCTGGCTCCCGCGGGCCCGGTGTGTCGCGACACGTGGCCCGGGGTCCTCGTGGTGTGCGCCCGCGTCGAGGATGGCGGGCGGCGCCGGTGGGTCTCGAGCGAAGACCTGGTCAGCTGGGGGGTCTCCGCTGCCGAGGTGTGGGCGGCCCTCGAAGCGCGCGCGGCTACGCGCGTCGCGGGATCCGAGCGCGTCCGCCCGGTCACCGGAATGGCGGGCGCCAACTATTGGGCCGAGGCCGAGGCCGACGGGTGGGCCGCCGCGGTGCTGTTGGCGCCCGACGCCGTCGCGCGGCGCCTCGGCGGTACGTCGTTGCGGGTCGCTGCTCCTACCCCCGATGTCGTGCTCGCGTGGGTCGACGGAGGGGCCGAGGTCGATCAGATCGTCTCGGTTGGCGCGGCCGAGCTCGCGGCGACTTCGGCGGGCCTCACGCCGCAGGTCTGGGTGTGGCGCGGCGGGTGGGTCCCGGGCTTCGTCGCCCGCGCGCGGTCGTCGCCGTGAGTCGGTTTCGGATCCGCGAGCGCCTCCGCGGCGCGCTGGCCCCCGCGGCGCCCCCGCAGCGGCGCCCACCGGCGCCCCCCGACGTGCGCACGTTGGCGGGCTGGACTGGCGGATCGTCGTTGGTCAAGTGGGCCTCGGTCGACGAGGTGCGCGCGGCGTTGACGCCCAACGATCGCCCCGTCTTGGTCAACCACTGGGCCACCTGGTGCCACGGCTGCGTCGTCGAGCTGCCGCTGTTGGTCGACGCCGTCCGCGCGCTCGGCGATCAGGTGGTCGTGATCGGGGTCGGGTGGGAGCTGTTCGCCGGCTCACGCAGCACGGCGCTCGACGACCTCGCTCGCGTCGCGGCCGATCTCGGCGTCACCTGGCCGACGCTCGCCGTAGACGGCGACGCCGACGATCTGATCGGCGGGCTCGGCCTCACCGACTCGGTCATCCCGCAGACCACGCTGTTCTCGGTGCGCGGGGAGCGGGGGTTTCAGCACGTCGGGGCGCTCGAGCCCGCCGACGTCGAGCGCTTGCTCGCCGCCTCCCGCGCCTTGCTCCCGCCCGCATCAGCCCCGCGCTGACGGCGCGGCGCGCGGGGCGGCCTCGTTACGGCGCGCAGGAGGCGTTCGGCGCCCCTGGCGTGCCCTTGTCGGTGCTCGACATGACGACGGTGGCGGCGCACCACGAGCTGCCCAGATCGTTCAGGATCATGTCCAGCGCCGTCGGGTCGAGCGACATCGACGCGCCGTCGGGGTCGGGGAAGGTCGGCCCGCCGTCCCACGCGACCATGTCGATCACGCCGGTGCCGTTCGCGAGCACGATCTCGTCGTCGGCGTTGCCGAGCGAGAACCCGCTGCCCCACGCGTAGTCCACGAGGATCCCGCCGTTGACCAGCGGATCGCTCTTGCCGGCGATGACCGCGTAGTCGCCCGCCGGCACGATGACGGACGCGGTGATCACGTGGACCTCGGTGCCGAGATCGAGCGTGATGAGGCCGAGCAGATCGACGTCCCACCCGGAGTCGTTGTAGATCTCGTACCACTCGCCGTTCGCGTCGGTGACGATCTTCGGGTTCTGCATGATCTCGGTGACGATCAGGTCCCCAATGACGAGCTCGCTCGCGAACAGCGTGGTCCGATCGACCCCATCACAGTCCTGGTCGATGCCGTCGTTGAAGCCGTCCGGGGCGCCCGGCAGGATCGACGGGTCGTCGTCGTCGCAGTCGACGTCGGAGAACGCGCCGTCACCGTCGGCGTCGACCGCGCCCAGGTCGGCGCCGTCGCAGTCCTGATCGACGCCGTCGAGCGGGACCTCGGTTGCGCCCGGGTACACGGACGGGTCGGCGTCGTCGCAGTCGACGTCGGACAAGAACGTGTCGCCGTCGCCGTCAACCAGCGCGAAGCAGGCGTCGTTCACCTCGCCGGGCGTCGCGAAGTCACCGCTCGCCAACAACGTGACCGAAACGCACCAATTCGCGCCGTTGTCGTTCGACAGCGGATCAGTGAGCGTCGGCTCGAGGATCATCGAGGCGCCGTCAGGGTCAGGGAACGACGCCCCGCCGTCCCACGCGAGCACTTCGAGGATGGACGTGCTGTTGATGAGCAGCAGCTCGTCGTCGGCGTTCCCGAGCGAGAACACGCTGCCCGCCCACTCGTAGTCGGCGGGGATGCCGCCGTTGACGAGCGGATCGATCTTGCCGGCGAGCACCACGTAATCACCCGCCGCGACCCACAACGATCCGGCGATCGTGTGCGCCTCGCCGCCGAGGTCGGCCATGCCCAACCCTTCGAGGTCGACGTCGTAGTCCGACGCGTTGTACAGCTCGAACCACTCACCGTTCGGGTCGGTGACCGCGAGCGGGTTCTGCATGACCTCGGTGATGACGATGTCGCCAGAGACCAGCTCGTTGGCAGTCAACCACGTGCGGTCGACGCCGTCGCAGTCCTGGTCGATCCCGTCGCCGAACGTGTCCGCCGCCGCCGGGTTGATCGCCGGGTCGGCGTCGTCGCAGTCGAACTCGGCGGTGTAGCCGTCGCCGTCGGCGTCCGGGAAGGTGAGGTCGACGCCGTCGCAGTCCTGGTCGATCCCGTCGTCGGCGACTTCGGGCGCGCCCGGGAACACGGTGGGGTCGGTGTCGTCGCAGTCGACGTCGGACAAGAACGTGTCGCCGTCGCTGTCGACCGGGCAGGCGTCGTTCGCAGCGCCGGGCGTGCCGAAGTCACCCGTGCCGAGCGGCGACAGGGCCTCGCACCAGCTCGCGCCGTCGTCGTTCAGAACGTGCGTGGTGGCCGCCGGATCCAGCGACATCGACGCGCCGGTCGGGTCGGGGAAACCGGGCCCCCCGTCCCAAGCGACGATGTCGAGCACGACCTTGCCGTTGTCGATCACGATCTCGTCGTCGGCGTTCCCGAGCGAGAAGCCCGACACCCACGCGTAGTCCACCGCGATCCCGCCGTTCACCAACGGGTCCCCGTTGCCAGCGATCACCGCGTAGCCGCCCGCCGGCACGAACACGGACGTCGCGATGGTGTGCAGCTCCGTCCCCAGGTCGGACACCTCGAGCCCTTGGAGGTCGATGTCCAACCCGGAAGCGTTGTGGATCTCAAACCACTCGCCGTTCGGGTCGGTGACGGCGTTCGGGTTCTGCATGATCTCGGTGATGACGAGGTCGCCGGGCACCAGCTCGTCGCTGGTCAGCGTCGTGCGGTCGGACCCGTCGCAGTCCTGGTCGACGCCGTCGCCGACGATCTCGGGGGCGCCGGGGAAGACGCTGGGATCGGCGTCGTCGCAGTCGACGTCGCTGGTGTTGCCGTCGCCGTCGCCTTCCGGGTACGGGGCGTCGACGCCGTCGCAGTCCTGGTCGACGCCGTCGCCGACGATCTCGG
>CAIUDO010000819.1 GCA_903897935.1 uncultured Pseudomonadota bacterium | reverse complement strand
GCCGCGCGTTCTGGGTGAACGCCGGCTTCGCCGGATCGACGTGGCTGAACGCCACCACCGGTCGGGTGTGGTGCACGTCGGGCTTCGCGACACCCGGACGCGCCACCGGGTCGGCCACGAGCCGTCGGATGAAGGCGCCCAACGACGCCGGCGGTGTGCCCGCCGGGATGGGCCAGTCGAGCTCGAAGAGGTTGCAAGCGGACTGGTCGAGGTGGCGGCACGGTCCCTCGCGCGGGCCCGCCACGATGTAAATCTTCACCCGCAGCCCGTCCGCCGCCGCCGCCGCCGGGCCCGGAGGGGTCCGTAAGCCGCCCTCCAACGGCGTGTCCGCCGTCGCGCGGGACAGAAGCCCCGAGTCCGGCCACGGAACAGTGGGTCCGTCCGGCAACCACAGCACGCGGTCCGGGTCGGCGGGGCGCGCCACCGAGAACGCCACCGGCGCCACCCCGTCGCGCTCGAACGACGTGACGTACCGCGCCTTCCCGCTCAGCGGCCGCGCCTGCCAACGCGCGCCGACCGGCGCGTCCGACGCGCCGCGCTGCGAGGAGCACGAGCCGGCGCAGCCCATCAGGCGCTCACGCCAGCGAGGATGAAGGTCACGTCGCCCGTTGCGCTGTCCCCCGCGGCGCCGCCGGACAGCGACGCCGACACGCCCAGCCGGATCCAGAACTTGGTGACGTTCGCGGGGGCGTTCATCCGGATCATGACCTCCCGGGTGGTCGTGTTGACGTACACCTGATTCGAGCTGACGTAGTCGGCCCAAGCGTCGGGGTCGTTCGGGTCCGTGGTGGCGAGCTGCACCGCGAGCGTGACCTGGTATCCAACGGACTGCGGGTCATCGATCGTGGTCAGCCGCAACACCACCCGCAGCTCACCAGCCAGGAACACCATTGGGATCGGACCCGTAGCGGCGTAGAAGCACTTCTTCCCGTGGAAGGCGCGCGCGTTGCTCACGACGACGGGTCCAACTCGTACACCGTTCATCTCAGGCCTCCGGTGAAGGCCTCGAATTGAGGCCTCGAATTGAGGCCTCGAATTGAGGATACCACGAGTCTCGCAGCGATCAACGGGCTGCTCAAATTTTCTTTCGGCCACCCCGGAGGCGCGGCGCACGACGCGCCGCTGCGGATGCGGCGACCAAACGATCGGAGGCCGCCTGATCCCTGGGGTTGTCCGGTCGCAGCCACCGCGTCCTGGCCCAGCGGCTACACTACGCGCATGAGGCCCTCCTGACCGCCCGGCCGAGCAACACCCTCCGTCGCCTCCGATCCTGGTGGATGGCGAAGCGTCGCGTCGCCGCGCGCGCGCTGCGCGACGCCGAGACCCTGCGGGGCACCGTGCGCATCGGCCTGTTGTTCTCGATGACCGTTCTCTTGCCGGCGGTCGTCCTGACGATCCTCGCGCTCTCCAGCTTGCGCTCCGAGGAGGTCTCGGTCGAAGCCGACCTCGCGCGGCGCGCCGAGGCCGTCGCCGGGCAGGTGTACCGGGACCTCGCCGACAGCCAGGAGCGCTTCGAGCGCGTCGCGATTCAGCGCCTCGCGAGCGGCATCTCGGTCACCGAGAACCTCGGGGAGCTGTCGCCACACCTGCGCGCCGCGTTCCGAATCGACTCCGGCGGGCGGCTCGTCGCGCCGTTCGCCACCGACCCGGGCGAGCCCGTCGCGCCGAGGTCCCCGGCGTACGAAGACCTCCGCCGCGACGCCGCCCGCGCCGAGCGCGAAGCCCGCTACGAAGACGCCGCGCTCACCTACGCGCTCGCCGCCGCCCGCGCCGCCTCCCGCGCCGACGCGGGAGAGATGACCTTCGCGCGCGCCCGCGTGCTCCGCAAGAGCGGCGACCTGCGCGCCGCCGAGGCCGCACTCGGGGAGGTCTACGCCGACTTCACCAACGTGCGCGACGCCCGAGGCGTCCGGATGGGCGACCTCGTCGCGCTCACCGTCGCCGACATCGCCACCGAGCGCCACGAACCACAGCTTGGCCAGTCCGCGCGCCGCGACCTCGTCGATCGCCTGCTCGACGAGACGTGGACGATCGGCCGCCCCGCCGAGTCCGCCGTCGCCCGCCTGGCGCTCGACCGGCTCGCGGAGGGCGGCGAAGGCGGCACCTGGATGGCCAACGCCCGCGCCCGCTTGAACGAGCGCCAGGAGCAGCTCTATTGGGCGGGCCAGCTGCTCGAGGAGCTCAGCCTGCTCGCCGACGTGTCGCGGCCCGGCCAGGACGTCTTCGTGTACTACCCGCGCCCCGAGTCACGCTCGTTGTGGGCGACGATCTGGTGGGCCAACGAGCTGTACGCGTTCGTCTTCGAGTACGACGCGGTCGTGCGCGGCGTGCGCGACGCGTCGAACGGGCTGTCAGCCGCTGACCCTGATCTTCAGGCGATCATCATGGGCCCGGAGGGCGTCCCGTCGCGCCTCGCCACCCGCACGCTCGCCCCGTGGTTGCCGGCCCTCGCAGTCGCGATCGTGCCGTTCGACCAGGACCTGCTCGCCAAGCGGAAGCGCCAGGCGCGCCAGCTCCGGCTCGTTGTTGTGCTGGTCGCGATCGGCATCACGGTGTTCGGGGTCGTGTTCATGTCGCGCGTGGTCGCCCAGGAGCTCGAAGGCGCCACGATGAAGGCCGACTTCGCCGCCAACGTGTCCCATGAGCTGCGCTCGCCGATCACCCAGATCCGGCTCAAGGGCGAGGCGTTGCAGTTTGACCTCTGCTACGACGACGCCGACCGCCACGCCCACTACGACGCCATCGTGCGCGAGGCCGAGCGCCTGTCCCGCCTCGTCGACAACGTGCTCGACTTCGCGGCCATCGAGCGCGGCGCGAAGCGGTACACCTTCCGCCCCGAGGATCTCGCCGACGTCGTGCGGGCCTCCGCGGCCGCCGCCGCGGAGATGCTCGCCGAGCGTGGGATGACGCTCGAGATCGACGTGCCGGACGGCCTGCCGGTCGTCTGGCTCGACCGCGAGGCGATCGGTCAGGTCCTTCAGAACCTGTTGTCGAACGCGGCCAAGTACGGCGCCGACGGCCACTGGGTCGGCGTGCGCGCCCGCGAAGGGCTCGACTCCGTCGACCTGCTCGTCGCCGATCGGGGCCGCGGCATCAACAAGGAAGAGTTATCCCGCATCTTCGAACGCTTTTTCCGGTCGTCCGATCCCGAGGTACGGAGTCGACGCGGTACCGGGATCGGGCTTACGATCGTGCGGTACATTGTCGACGCCCACCGCGGTACGATCTCGGTCGACAGCGCGCCGGGCAAAGGCACCACCTTCACCATCACCTTCCCGATGGAGCCTCCGCCGGAGGCCAACGAGGCGTGACACGCATGGCGCGCATCCTGTTCGTAGAAGACGAAGCCGCGGTCCTCGACACCCTCAAGCGTTACTTCGAGCGCGAGCGGTTCGAGGTCTACACCGCCCGCGGCCGAACCGCGGCGTTGGAGGCGGCACATCGCCACCCCCCTGACGTCGCCGTGCTCGACGTGATGCTCAACGAGGGCCCGGAGCCCGCGCACGACGGCTTCGACGTCTGCCAAGGCCTGCGGGACCAGGGCTACGAAGGGCCGATCATCTTCGTCACCGCGCGCACGTCCGAAGCGGACAAACTCGCCGGGTTTCGGCTCGGCGCCGACGACTACGTCACCAAGCCGTTCTCCCTCCGCGAGCTGCAGGCCCGCATCGACGCGGTGCTGCGGCGCAGCGGCGGCGCCCGGGCGGTGTACCGGTTCGGAACCGTCGAGGTCGACCTCGACAACTACGTCGTGCGCCACCCCGACGCCGAGGAGCGGCTGTCGAACCGCGAGCAGGAGCTGCTGCGCTACCTCATCGAGCATCGAGGCAAGGTGCTCCCGCGCGAAGAGCTGCTCACCAGCATCTGGAAGTACTCGCCGAACGTGACCACCCGCACGGTCGACACCCACATCCTCAACGTGCGTAAGAAGTTGCGGGACGACGCTGGAAAGCCGGCGTTCATCGAGACGATGCACGGCGTTGGCTACAAGTTCGTCGCGCGGGAGGGCTGACCGGCCGTGCGCCACCTCGCCTGGCTCGTGCTGCTCGCGTTCGCCGCTCGCGCCCAGGAGCCGCTCGCGCCGCCCGACGTCGGCTTCACGTCCTCCATCGAGGGGGAGCTCGCGTCCTGGCTCGCGCTGCAAGACGCCCTCTTGTTGGAGTCGCTCGACGGCGCCGACGAGGCGCAGGTCGGCCGGTACGCCAAGCTCACCCAGAACCTCTCCGCCGACGACCCGTACCGCTCCGACGCGCTCCTGCACCTCGGGCGCGCCTGCGCGCTCAGCGGCGACATCGAGGGCGCGCGGGCGGCCCTGCGCGAGTGCATCCGGCTCGGACCGCTGCGCGACCCATGCACCGACGACCTCGAGCGCATCGAGCTCGACGCGAGCAGCGTGCGCGTTGTGCCCGTCGCATGGACGTTCGACGGCGAGCACGGCCTGCTGCACCCGTGGCGGTTCACCGATCAGGGCTCGATCCGCACCGAGCGTGTCGACGACGACCCGAAGCTCGTGTGGAGCACGCTCGTGCGCGCGCAGAGCGAAGACCAGCTCCGAATCGGGTTCGATCGCGCCACCCCAGCTCCGAAGGGCATCCGGTTCACGGCGCGCGCCCAGACGTTCGACGCCCACCTGCGCGTGGTCGCGGTCGACGACGAGATGATGCGCTTCACGCGTCCGCACGTCGTTCTGGAGGTCGACGTCGAGCAGACCATCGACATCCCATTCAACGAGCTGCAGCCGGTCGACACGCTGAGCGCCCCCTTCGACCCGTCCCGGATCGCGCTCCTCATCATCCAGGACTTCACGTCGTATACGTCGCGGGCGCGCGGGCGGAACTCGATCACCATCGACGACGTCGAGGTGTATTAGGACGCTGCCGAGGCAGACTTCGGGAAGCGCAGACCGAGTGCGGCGCTTCATCGGCTGACAGCGGACGGCTACCAGGCCCAAAACAAGCGCAGGGCCGAGCCATCAGCCATCAGCCACCAGCCATCAGCCATCAGCCACCAGCTTTCAGCTTGACAATGGCGCGATGGTGACCCAACCGACCTTCACCTGAACGCGAACAACCCGGTCAACTGCCGCTAAGCGACGGATGGCTTTGACCGGGCTGACGGCTGACGGCTGACGGCTACTTAGGGCCGAACCGGGAACGTGGCCGGCGGGTCCGGCCAGGGGCTCTTCCACCCCTGCAGCTCCTCGAGCACGACCCCGATCGCCGCGTCGAGCTGCGGATCCTGACCGAGCTTCGCCGCTTCGGGCGGGTTGTCGATCACGAGGTCCGGGCGGACCCCCACCCGCTCGATGTCCCACGCCCCGTCCTTGTTCACGAACGCGAACGACGGCGCGGTGATCGAGCCGCCGATCAGCAGCTCGAGACCGTTATCGATGCCGACCAGCCCGCCCCACGTCGTCGTGCCGACCAGCTTGCCGACGCCAAGATCACGGAAGTAATGAGGGAACGCGTCCCCGCCCGACCCCGCGTACCCGTTCGTGATGCACACCTTTGGCCCGACGTGGGTGGAGCTCGGCGTGCGCCACGGCTGGCCATCGCGTGGCACCCAGATGTTGTAGATCGGGCGCGTCAGGTGCTCGAGGAACATCTCCGGGATGAACCCGCCCCCGTTGAACCGCACGTCGAACACCAGCGCGTCGAGATCGTGCTGCGCGTAGAGCCCGCGCAGGAACTCCGCCAACCCCCACGACGAGGTGTTCGGGACGTGCACGTACCCAACCCTACCCCCCGTCTTCTCGGCGACGTACGCCCGGTTCTGGCTCACCCAATCCCAATACCGGAGGTCGACCTCCGACCCCATCGGGTACACCGTGAACGACTCGGCGCCCGTCAGGCTGTTCTTCGTGTGGTTGACCCGGATCTCGACCGGCCGCCCGACCGCGCCGACCAGCCACTGGTACGGGTTGTCGTTCGGACCGAGCGGCCGGCCGTCGATCGCGACCAACCAGTCCCCCTCCCGCACGTCGATCCCAGGGGCGCGCAGCGGCGACGTCCGGGACGGGTCACCAGGTTCTCCCTCGAAGATCCGGGTGATCTTCACGCCACCGTCGACCGCGTCGAGGTCCGCGCCCAGGTACCCGACGCCCTGGTACGCGACGTTCGGCCCCGGGGTGCTCACGTACGCGTGGCCGGCGTTCAGCTCCCCGAGCACCTCGGCGATGAGCCAGTGTACGTCCGACGGGTCGGCGGCGCGGTCGAGCAGGGCCTGGTAGCGCCCCACCGCCGCCGCCCAGTCCTTGCCGTGCATGCCAGGATCGTAGAAGAACTCGCGCTGGTAACGGTACACTTCGTCGAGCGCGTGCGCCCACTCCACCCGGGGCTCGACCCAGGTGCGCAGCGCGCCGCCCGCGAGCGGCGTCGGCGTCGCGTCCTCACCGACCGGCGTGATCGCGACGCCCCCGTTGCTGTCGAACGTCAGCAGCTTCTCGCCCGACACCGCGAGCTGGTATCCGACACAGTCGCCGAGGACCGTGACCACCTCCTGCTCCTCGAGGTCGTACTGCATCAGCGACGAACCACCGCCGCCGCCGGCCTGGCGCATGAACAACAAGCCGTCCGAGGTCGCGTCGAGGCCCCAGTAGACCCCGGGCTCGATCGGGAGCCGCTGCACCCGGTCCATGATGCCGTCGGCGTCCACCACCAACGACGGCGCGTCCACGACCACCTTGCGCTTCTTCTTGCGTTCGGCCTTCTTGGCTTGCTTCGCCGCCTTCTCGTCGTCTTCGTCGACCTCGATCACCGGGCCGTCGTCGCTGACCTCTTCGTCGGAGCGCGGCGGGATCACGTCTGGACCGTCTGCCTGCAAGCGCACGGCGTACAAGAGCTGCGTCTCGCGCTGCACGTAGCGGTGCTCGTGCACGTCCCCGACGAGGTCGTAGTTGCGCGCCGACGAGAAGTACAACCACCGACCGTCGGGGTCGAACACCGGGTCGCCGTCGTTGTCGAAGCCGGTCGTCACCCGCACGGCCTTCTTCTGCTTGACGTCGTACAGCCAGATCGCGCCGTGACCGTTCGACTCGGCGCGCCGGTACGTCATGAACGCGCCGTCGCGGCTGTACGAGGCGTCCGTGATCGTGCCGACCACGCCGGTGTCGACGAGGGTCTTCGCGCCGGTCGACGCGTCGACGTCCCACAGCCGCATCCGCTTGTCGGTGTACAACAAGCGCTTGCCGTCAGGCGACCACGCGAGCTCGTGGATCCACGTGGTGTTCCCGGACGTGAGCTGGCGCGGCTCCCCGCCCGCTTGCGGCACCAACCAGAGCTCGTGCTCCCCGCTCTCGTCGGACACGTACGCGAGCTGCTCGCCGTCGGGCGACCACGCGACGTCGAGGATCCGCCCCGAGGACCCGCCGACGATCAGCCGCGGGTCCCCATGTTCGGCGGCCACGGTGAACAAGTCGCCGTGCGCCACCACCGCGACGCGCTGCGCTTGCGGGCCGACCCCGTAGGCGCCGACCTCCCACGTCACGTCTTCGTGGCGCGGCCGCGCCTGGTGGGCTTCGTCCGGGATGGTGAGGTCCAACGCCCGGTCCGCCTTCGTCCGCACGTCGTACACGCGCAGGTCGCCGCCGTGCATGTACACGATCCGCCCATCGTCGTACGCCGGCCAGTCGACGTCGTAGTCGGTGTGGAACGTGAGCTGCTCCGCCTTGTCGCCCGCGACGTACCGGAACAGGTTGCGGGTCGCATACTGCTCGCCGCCGTCCGCCGGGCGATCGCTCATGAAGAAGATCGTGCCGTCCTCAGCGATCATCGGCGTCGTATCGGTGCCTTCAAACGTGGTGAGCTGCGTGCTCCGCTTGGTACCGGCGTCGTACCGCCACAAGTCGGCCTGCATGCCGCCGCGGTAGCGCTTCCAGGTGCGGAAGTTGGTGAACGTGCGGTTGAACACCAACGATCCGTCGGCGCCGACCGCCGCCGCGCCGACGTCGGACAGCGGCGTGGGCCGCGGCAATCCACCCTGGACGGGCACCGAGAACAGCTCGAGGTACCGGCTGTTCGGCGACCGGAACCGAGAGGAGAAGTAGACCTGCGCGCCGTCGGCGCTCCAGTCCCACACGAAGTCTTCGTTGAAGCCACCGGAGTGCCAGGTCAGCCGCGTCGGCGCGCCGCCGACGGCGGGCACGACCCACACGTTGGCGTCGCCGTCGTAGTCGGCGGTGTACGCGATCGAGGACCCGTCTGGGCTGAAGCGCGCGAACCGCTCGACGCCGGGATGGCTGGTCAGGCGCCGCGCCGAGCCGCCCGCG
>CAIUDO010000818.1 GCA_903897935.1 uncultured Pseudomonadota bacterium | reverse complement strand
GCAGTTGACCGGGCCGTTCGCGAGGAGGGAGCGTGCTGGAGCACGTGACCGAGGAGCGACGTCGTCCTCGCGCGGGACCCGCCGGCAGGCGACGGGAGGATACCTGAGCGGTGCTCTAGTCTAGGGGGCGCAGCGAGCGTCGGCGACTGCGCCGTACGCGTGGGCCCCGATGTCGGGCGCGCCGACCAACAAGTTGCCGAGCCCGTCGCACAGCCCGGCGCCCTTGATCACGAGACCGGCGTCGATCGCCGGTGATCCGGGCCCGATCTGCGCCGCGTCGCGGAGCGCGCCGCCCACCAGCGCCGGGTCCGCGAACACGCTGCCCGTCTCCCTACCCGCGGCTTGCCACGCCGCGAGCCCGTCGTACCACTGGCCACGATCGGCGACTCGGGGGTGCTCTTGGCGGGCAGCTCGGCGGCGATGGCGTCGTTGTACGCGACGACGTAGCGGTCGTAGGTGCCACCCGACCACAACGGGTACGGCAGGGGGATGATCTGTGCGACGTAGAGGTGCACGGTGGGGTGGTCGTCCCGCAGGGCGTCGACGATGCGCGCCAGGTTGTCTACGACCACGTCGGCGTCGAGCTCGTAGAAGGCGTCGTTGGTGCCGAGGTGGATCAGGGCGACGTCGGCGTCATAGTCGACCATCCAGTCGCCGAGGGTGCCGGCGGCGCGGTCCCAGTCGGGGGCTGGCCCCAGCACCTCGCCGCTCGTCCACCCGGCGTGCCCGTCGTGGTCGGCGTCGAGCGCGAGGCCGCTGTGCGGTGGCCAGGTGGTGGGCACGCCGTCTGCCAGCGGATCCGAGGCGCGAGACCCGACGAAGTCGAACGACCAACCGGTGTCGACCATGAGGGTCCAGAGATCGTACCGGTAGTTGAACTCGGTGATCGAGTCACCCAGCGGCAACACGGTGACCGGCGCGGCGGTGAACGGGCCCACGTCGATCTGGATGACGTCGGTGTCGGCGTCCGTGTCGGTGTCCGTGTCCGCGTCCGCGTCCGCGTCCGCGTCCGTGTCGGTGTCCGTGTCCGCGTCGGTGTCCGCGTCGGCGTCGCCGTCGCCGATTGGGGCCAAAGGGGGGTCGTCCTGGACCTTCGCGCACCCGACGAACCACGTGAGGAGAACGAGCTGCATGGCGCCCCCGAGGCGGTGGATAGCGTACGCGAGCAGCGGTCGTGTGACGAGTCCCAAAACAAGCGCAGGGCCGAGCTATCAGCCATCAGTCATCAGCTTTCAGCTTGACAATAGCGCGATTGTGACCCAACCGACCTTCACCTGAACGCGAACAACCCGGTCGGCTGCCGCTGAGCGATGCATGGCTTTGACCGGGCTGACCGCTGACCGCTGACTGCAGACCGCTTGTTCAAGGACGAGTCAGGGGCGGGGCGCGGCGACCGCGGCCACCAGCGCGACCCCGCCCCCGACGACCACCAGCGCCACCGCTCCGCCGTCCAACACCTCAGCCGGGACCGCGTCGATGAGCTTGATGCCCATCCGGAGCATCGTCGCCAGCGTGATCGTCGAGAACCAACCCGCCAAGACGACCCCGCGCGCGTGCGCGGGCGCGAGCGTGGCGGCGGCGCCGAGCCCGCACACGAACGCCCCCGCCCACCCGAAGCCCGCGATCGCCTCCGACGCCCCGAGCACCCACCGCCCGAGCCCGAGCGCGCTGCCG
>CAIUDO010000817.1 GCA_903897935.1 uncultured Pseudomonadota bacterium | reverse complement strand
GCGCCCACACGAACGGCGCGCCGCCGGGCGCGAGCGCGAGCACGCCCCACGCCGCGCCCCCGGCGACGGCCCACGCGATCAAGGCGCGGGCGCGGAAGTCCTCGCGCAGATCACCGTCGGTCGCCGCGCACAAGTAGGTGGCGGCGAGGAACACCACCAAGCACAACGCGAACCCCCCCACCGCGAGCGGCATCGGAGCCAACCACGCCGCCCACGGGTCGGGCGTGCCGTGCGACGCGCGCCCGCTCGCGATCGCGCCCACCGAGACCCCAAGGAACAACGGCGACATCGTCGACGCGCCCGCGAACACCCGCCCCCACCACCGCTCGGCGCCCGGCGCGTGGTCGTAGGCGCGGAACACGAACGCCGACCCCCGGAGCGCGATGCCGAGCAAGAGCAGCGTGAACGGCAGGTGCAGCGCGATCGAGAGCTCGGCGTAGACCGTGGGGAAGCAGACGAACAACAACACGACCGCGAGGATCAGCCAGATGTGGTTCACCTCCCAGATCGGCCCGATCGCGCGAGCGACCGCGTCGCGCTGGGCGTCGCGGCGCGGGCCGGACGCGAGCAGGTCCCACACGCCCCCACCGAAGTCGGCGCCCCCGAGCACCGCGTAGAGCACCAACACCGCCAGGATCACGGCGCCGACGAGGCCTTCGATGACGGTCACCGCGCACCCCCTTCCCCGTCCACAGCCGCCGCGAGCGCGGCCAACAGCCGCACGACGACCACCGCGAGCACCAGGTAGATGAGCGCGTACCCCACCAGGGTCGCGGAGAGGCCCTGCACCGGGGTCACCGCCTCCGAGGTGCGCATCACCCCCTGGATGATCCAGGGCTGACGACCGACCTCGGTGACGACCCACCCCGCCTCGAGCGCGACGACGCCGAGCGGGGCGCACAGCATGAGCAGCGCGAGCACCGGACGCGACGTCGGCACCTCGCGGCGCCACGCGGTCACGCCCGCCACGCCCACCGAGACGAGCGCGAGCAGCGTCCCGATGCCGATCATCACCTGGAACGCCAGGTGCACGACCGCGACCGGGGGCCAGTCCTCCTCCGGGAACGCCTCGAGGCCGAGCACCTCCGCGTGCGGGTCGCCGTGCGCGAGGATCGACAGCGCGTACGGGATCTCGATCGCCCACGGCGTCTCGCGGCGCGCCTCGTCCGGCCACCCGCCGATGCGCAGCGGAGCGTCGCGCTCGGTCGTGAACTGGCCCTCCATCGCGGCGAGCTTGACGGGCTGGGTGTGCGCGACGGCTTCGCCGCTCAGGTGCCCCGAGAACGGCTGGACGATCGCCGAAGATCCGCCGAGCAGCAGCGCGAGCGCGAGCGCCCGTCGGTGCAGCGTCGCGGTCGGCCGGCGCCACAGCCCGACCGCGTGCACCCCAGCGACCGCGAACCCGACGCTGACGTTGGCGGCGAGCAGCATGTGCACCACCTGGGAGGGCGCCATCGGGTTCATCATCGCCTGCCACGGCGCGACGTCGACGAGCGCCCCGTCGAGCAGCGTGAACCCGGTCGGGGCGTTCATCCAAGCGTTCACCGTGACGACGAACGCGCCCGACAGCATGCCGCACGCGGCCACCCCGACGCCCGCGAGCAGGTGCAGCTTGGGCGACACCCGGTCCCACCCGTACAAGTAGACACCGAGGAAGATCGCCTCCAGGAAGAACGCGTACCCCTCGAGCGCGAACGGCAGCCCGACGATCGGACCGGCGAACGCCATGAACCCGGGCCACAGCAGCCCGAGCTCGAACGACAACACCGTGCCGGAGACCGCGCCCACCGCGAACAAGACGGCGGTTGCTTTGGCTTGCAGGCGCGCGAGCTGCCGCCACCCGGCGTCGGCCGTGCGCAGCCACATCGCCTCCGCCATCACCATCAGGATCGGCATCGCCATGCCCGCGACCGCGAAGACGATGTGGAACCCGAGCGACAGCGCCATCTGCGTCCGGGCCGCGAACAGGTCTGTCATGGTGCCTCCCAGCGCGACGCTACCCGGCGCGCGACGCCGCGCTCGCCACACGCCGTGGCACCCGGTAGGAGTCCCGCTGGAGCGAACCATGCCCGACCCCGCCCTCGACCCGTCGACGGACCCGAAGTCGCTCGACGACGCCTCCTGGAATGTCCTGCTCAACCCTGCTCAGTTCGCGATCTTGCGCCGCTCGGCCACCGAGCGCGCGTGGTCCGGTCCGTGGCTCGACACGACCGCGCCGGGCACCTACCGCTGCGCGGGATGCGGCTCGATCCTGTACGAAGGCGCACACAAATTCCACTCGGGCTGCGGGTGGCCGTCGTTCTTCCAAGAGGCGTCGCCCGGCGCGCTGCGCACCGTCGTGGATCGCTCACACGGCATGGTCCGGACGGAGATGCGGTGCGCGCGTTGTGATGGGCACCTCGGGCACATCTTCGACGACGCCCCACACACGCCGACCGGGCTCCGGCACTGCGTCAACGGGCACGCGCTGGTGTTCGTGCCCGACGGCGCCGACCCGGCCGAGGTGATCCGCCGCCACCGCGCCGCCTCGTGAACCGCCACGCGTGGGTGCGGCCCGTCGCCGCGACGCTCGAAGCGTGCGCGTTGACGTGGCGCGAGCGGGCGCCGATCGACGTCGATCGTGCGCGCGCGCAGCACGCGTCGTACGTCGGGGTGTTGCGCACGCTCGGCTTCACCGTGCACACGGTGCCCGCCCGCGACGACCTGCCCGACTCCGTGTTCGTCGAAGACACCGCGGTCATCTCCGCGGGGGGCGCCGTGATGTGCCGTCCCGGAGCGCCGTCGCGCCGCGACGAGACCGAGGCCGTTCAGAGCGCGCTACGGGCCCACATGCGCGTATGGGTGCTGGATCCAGCCGGTGGAACCCTCGATGGCGGCGACGTGCTCGCGCGCGGCGACACCTGGTACGTCGGCGCGGT
>CAIUDO010000816.1 GCA_903897935.1 uncultured Pseudomonadota bacterium | reverse complement strand
TCCTCCTCCTCCTCCCTCCTGCTTAGCGGACCCCATCATGGCCCCACCCACGAGTGCTCCCGAAGCACCCGCGCTGCGTCTGCGGCTCGACGACGCCGTGCCCGTGCTGGACATCCCGGAAGACCTCACCTACGAGCAGCTCCGCGACCTGATCCGCGCCGAGTTCCCCGAGGCCGCCGCCACGCTCGCAGGCCGCTCCGTACGGCTCGACCTCGGCGCCCGCGGGATCAAGCTGCTCGACATCCGCCGGCTGGTGCACCTGCTCGGCGACGAGTTCAAGACCGAGGTGACGGGCCTGTACCTGCGCGCGCCCGAGATCCACCGCTTCGCCGAGCGTGAGCTCAAGCTCAAGCTGTTCCCCACGCACCCGGCCAGCGCGGCCCCCGCCCCGGCGCCCGCCGCGCAGGAGCACGCCTCCCAGCCCGCCGAGCTCACGCCCGACGAGCCCACCGCCGAAGACGTCGTGGCGCCCGAGCCGGAGCCGCCGCCGATCCCGCTCCCGGTCGACGATCTGGTGCGCGGGATCGAGGCCCCCACCGACGGCGGCCGCCGCACGCTCACCGTCCAACGCACCGTCCGCTCCGGCGCCACGGTTCGCTTCGACGGCGACGTGCTCGTGCTCGGCGACGTCAACCCCGGCGCTCAGATCGTCGCCTCTGGGAGCGCGGTCATCCTGGGGAGCTGCAAGGGCATGATCCACGTCGGCGCCACCGGCGACGCGTCGGCGACCGTGATCGCCCTCGACCTCGAGCCCACCCAGCTCCGCATCGGCCGGCGCATCGCGCTCGTGCCCGAGGCCACCTCACCGAGCGCCGACGGGGCCCGCTCCCGGCTGCTCGCGATGTTCTCCCCGAGCGCGGACCGGTCCCCCGAGCCGCGCATCGCCCGCGTCGTCGACGACGCGATCGTCATCATGCCGTACCGCCCGAACGATCCGAGCGCGCGCGCCCGCGCGGCCGACTCGGATCCCTCCACCAACCGCCGGACTTGATCCGCGGCCCCGCCCCGCACCTCCCCGGAGTTCCTATGTCCCATTGCATCGTCATCACCAGCGGAAAGGGCGGCGTCGGAAAGACGACCACGTCCGCGAACCTGGCTTGTGGGCTCGCCCTCAACGGCCACAAGGTCGCCGTGGTCGACGCCGACATCGGCCTGCGCAACCTCGACGTCATCCTCGGCCTCGAGAACCGCATCGTCTACGATCTCGTGCAGGTCATCGAGGGCGAGTGCCGCCTCAAGCAAGCCCTGATCCGCGACAAGCGCGTCGAGGGGCTGTTCTTGCTGCCCGCCGCGCAGACGCGTGACAAGAACTCCGTCAAGCCCGACGATATGCGCCGCCTCGTCGCCGAGCTCAAGGAGATCGTCGACTTCGTCATCATCGACTGCCCCGCCGGCATCGAGCAGGGCTTCAAGAACTCGATCGCGGGCGCCGACCAGGCGATCATCGTCACGACGCCGGAAGTGAGCGCGATCCGCGACGCCGACCGCATCATCGGCCTCGTCGAGGCGCACGACCTTCCGGAGCCGCGGCTGATCATCAACCGCTACCGGGCAGGCATGGTCAGCCGGGGCGACATGATGAACCGCGACGACATCCTCGAGATCCTCGCGGTGCCCCTGCTTGGGATCGTGCCGGATCACGAAGACGTGATCATCAGCGCCAACCGAGGCTCGCCGATCGTGTTCGACGAGCGCAGCCCGATCGGCGCCGCGTACCGCCGCATCGTCAGCCGGGTCGAAGGGAACGACGTGCCGATCCCGGACTTCACGGTGGAGACCGGCGTGTGGAGCACGTTCAAGCGCTGGATGGGCCTGGCACCGGCGCGGGAGGTGGTCTGATGAGGGCCCTCATCCAGCGGCTGTTCGGCCCGCCGCCCAGCACGAGCAAAGACGACGCCATCCAGCGCCTGAAGATCGTCCTCATGCACGACCAGTGCGACCTCAGCCCCGCGCAGCTCGAGTCCATGAAGGACGAGATCGTCGCGGTGATGCGGCGCTACGTCGAGGTCGACCAGGCGGGCGTGGAGTTCCGGCTCAGCAAGTCGGACGAGGGGGTCGCGTTGGTCAGCTCCGTGCCGGTGCGCCGGGTGACGACCCGCCCCGCCCCGTCACCATCCTGACGCGAACGCCCCGCCCGCCTCGGGGGTGAACGCCGCGCCGTCCCACAAGAAGCGCTCGGTGGTGACGGCGCCGTCGGCGTCGACGTCGTGGACGCACACCGCGCCTGCGCGCTTGTGGCCGGCATCGTAGACGAGCCCGGCCGAGCCGGCGTCGATGATCGGCAACCCGCCAGCGGCCGGATGCGTCGCGCCGTCGGCGTCGACGTGCACGTCGACGCGGTATCCATGGTGTTTGTGACCGCACAGCACCGCGACCGGCCGGCGTGGCGCGGCGACGAGCGTGGCGAGCAGTGACCGCGCGTTGCGTAAGCCGTGGTTCATGCCGTCGTACGGCGCACCGGACGGCCCAACGGGTGGGTAGTGGACCGCGACGACCACCCGCTCGCTCCCGGCGTCAGCGAGGGCGCGCCGGGTGGCCTCGAGCTGATGGGCCGGCAACAAGCCCGAGGAGTGCAACCCGGTCGGGCGGTTCGGGTCCAAGCCGAGCAAGGTGACCGGGCCGTGCGCGTCGGCGACCCGCAGCAGGCCGACCCCGTCGGGGGTGAGGTGCATCCACCGCCCGAACGCCTGCTCGGTGTGACGCGCAGCGACCGCGTCGGGGGTGTAAGCGTCGTGGTTGCCGGGGATGACGAGGCTCGGCTGCCGGTCGAGCAGGGGCGCGAACGCCTCCCGGGCGGCAGCGAACTCCGTCGGCAGCGCCATCGCGGTGAGGTCGCCGCTGACCACGACGACGTCGGGCTCCTGGGCGGCCGCACACGCGATCGCGGCGCGCTGGACGTCCAGCGAGAACTCACGGGCGCGCCCGCGCACGTACAGGTTCGCCGCCCCGAGCGCGCGCTTGCCGAACAGGTCCGACCACGCGGGCGGCACCTGAAAGTGGATGTCGGTCAGGTGGGCGATGCGCACGTCAATCTCCTGGACGAGGCGGCGGCGCGTGGCGGGGCTTCCACTCGGGGGGCGGCGTGGTCCCGAACCACAAGGTCCCGAGCAGCAACACGAACAACACCACCGCGCCGATGGTGCCGCCGGTCCACGGGCTGTCGGCGCCGACGACGACCCACAGCGGGTCGTCACCGGCGCGCAACGCCGAGACGCCGGGGAGCTCGGGCGTCCACCGAAC
>CAIUDO010000815.1 GCA_903897935.1 uncultured Pseudomonadota bacterium | reverse complement strand
GCGGGTCGTGACCACGCGGCCCCGGCGGGTCGGCGTGCCGACCGTGAGCGCTGACGCGCGTGCGCCTGCGCTCGGGCCGGAGCCGGCTCCGGCAGCGCCCGGACCCGACGCGGCTCCTGCGCCTCCGCCAGCCGACGGGACGTCCTCCGGGGCCGCGCGGGTGATCGTGACGGTGTACGTGCGCGTCGTAGTGCCGTCCTGCGCCGTGACGACGATGGCGATCGCGTTCGCGCCGACGGTCAGGCCGATCGGTGCGGAGGCCGTGCCGCGGGCGACCGCGGCGCCGTTGACCGTCGTCGTCGCCGTGGCCTCCGTGGAGGTGGGGGTGACGGTCACGCTCGTCGTCGCGCTGCCTACGGCCGCGGCGTAGGTCGTCGTGGCGCCGGCGAAGGTCGGGGACAGCGCGACTGCGCTGCCGCCGGCCAGCACGTCGAGCTGCGCGAGCGAGGCATTCGAGCTGACGACGGGCGCGCCCGGCGTCCAACTGGGGGCCGCGCGCCAGAATGGCGAGGCGATGAAGTCGACGCCGGACGCGAGCGCGCCGGACGGCGCCGCGGTCGTGCTCGCGCCGGAGGAGGTGCTGTCGCCGCCCTCGCCGGCGGCGCCCCACGTCACGACGGAGCCATCGGACTTCAGGGCGGCGAAGGCGCTGTTGTTGCCCGTGATGCGGCTCACGCTGCTCGACAGCGAGGCGCTGGGGACCGCCGCTGCGGAGCTGCCGCCGAGTGCGGTGTAGCCCCAGCTGACGGCGGAGCCGTTGGCCTTCACCGCCGCAAGCGCGTGAGCCGCCGGCACGACCGCGTCGACGCCCGACGTGAGGGCGCCGCTCGGGGCGGGGGTCGCCGTGCCGCTGGAGAGCGCCGGGTCGCCGCCGCGGTCACCCATGCCCCAGGTGACGACGGAGCCGTCGTTCTTGATCGCGGCGAACGCCCCCCAGCCGCCGGTGATCGACGACGCCCCGGAGGCGAGGGAACCCGCCACCGACGAGCTGTCACCGCCCATACCGGCCGAGCCCCAGGTCACGACGGCCCCGCCCGCAGTACGGGCGGCGAACGCGGTCGAGGTAGCCGCGACGTCGACCACGTTGGCCAGCTGGCCGGCGACCGCCGACGAGTCACCGCCGCTCGCGCTCGCGCCCCACGTGACCACCGTGCCGCCGGTCTTGAGGGCGGCGAAGGCGGAATCGGTCGCGTAGATGCGCGCGACGCCGGACGCGAGCCCCGAGGCGACTGCGGACGAGTTGCCGCCGTTGTCGCCCCAGGTGACGACCGAGCCGTCGGTCTTGAGCGCGGCGAACGCCGTCTGCGTCGAGGCGATGGACGCCACGCCACCGGTCAGGCGTGCCGCGACGGCCGATGAGTTTCCGCCCTCACCGGGCCAGCCCCAGGTGACGACGGAGCCATCCGCCCGCACGGCGGCGAAGGCGTCCATCGTGCTGTAGATCTCGACGACGTCGATCGTGCCGTTGACCTGCGCGGCCACGGACGACGCATCGCCGCCCCAGTCGGCCGCGCCCCAGGCGACGACCGCCCCGTCCGCCTTGATCGCCGCGAAGGCGCCCGCCGTGCTGCTGATGTCCGTCACCCCACTCGCGAGGCCGCCCGCGACCGCGGAGGAGTCGCCACCGCCTGCACCCCCAGTCGTCCCCGGATCGCCCCACGTGACGACCGAGCCGTCGTCCTTGAGCGCGGCGAAGGCGTTCCATGTCGCGTACACGCGCTTCACGCCACCCTGGAGCCGCGCCGCCACCGCGCTCGAGTCGCCGCCCGTGGCGGAGGCGCCCCAGGTGACGACCGAGCCGTCCGTCTTGACGGCGGCGAAGGCGGACGTGTTGCGGTACTCCGTGTAGGTGCGCTCGAAGCCCTCGGGGCGGACCGCGTTCGCGGCGGCGACGGACGGCAGGGAGGCGAGCCCGAGCAGCGCGAGCAGGGCGAGGCGGAGGGGGCGCGGGCGGCGGAGAGCGGTCATGGCGCCATCGTCGTCTCGCCCCGGCGCGTGATCCATGCCCGGGCCCCGGATTGCTGGGGTGGCCGCGCAGGTCCGGGCGCAACTGCTGTGCTGCCACAGCCGGGTGACCCGCCGCGCCGGGCTACCCTTGAGCCATGCCGCACGACCCCGTCGCGCCGC
>CAIUDO010000814.1 GCA_903897935.1 uncultured Pseudomonadota bacterium | reverse complement strand
TGCTCGGGCGTCGGCGCCGCATGGCGTGCGCGGTCCGTGACCGGTCGATGTCGCCGGGTGACGGGTGCGTGTCGGCTGTCCGTCGGCTAGCTGGCCGGGCCTGCTCGGAGGGTCCGTGTCCCTGCTCCACCTGCTCGCCGCTTGTGCCGCTGCGCCCGAGGGGCTGATGGCCACGCCGGACGGCGACGGCCCCGAGATCGTGGTCGACTGGGACGCCGAGCCGCTCCCGGAGATCCCGTTCCCGAACGACCTCGCGACGCGCCCCGACCCGTTGTCGTCGACCGGCCTGCGTGTGAACGTGCCGACCGAGGCCGCGACGCACGCCGAGTCCGAGGCGCGGCTCAAGCTCAACCAGCTCACGGGCTTCGGGGTGTACGCGCCGATCACGGTGGCGTTCTCCGAGCGGCTCGACATCGACGAGATCATCGCCCGGCACCCCGACGACTTCCACGACCCCCTGCACTTCCGGGACGACGCGATCCTCGTCATCGACGTCGACCCGGACTCGCCCGACTACTTGCAGGCGGTCGACCTCGACCTCGGCCACGGCCGGTTCCCGCTCGACGTGCCGAGGACGGACCGGTACTTCCCCAACGACGCGCGCTCGGAGAGCCCGACCCTCATCTTCGAGACGTACGAGGAGGACCTCGACGGCGACGGCGTGCTGGACCCCGGCGAAGACACCGACGCCGACGGCGTGCTCGACCACCCGAACGTCTGGCCCCCCGGCGGCGACCCCCGCGCGGACCTGCTCACCTTCTACGAGCTCGAGTCCGACACCCTGATCGTCCGCCCGGTCGTCCCGCTGCGGGAGGAGACCACCTACGCGGTGGTGCTCACCAACCGGCTGGTCGGCGAGGGCGGCGAGCCGGTGCGCAGCCCGTGGCCGTACATCAACCACACGCGCCAAACCGAAGCGCTCACGCCGGTCCTCGACGCCCTCGGCGACTACGACCTGTCGCTGCCGGACGTCGCGTTCGCGTGGACGTTCACCACCGGCCGCGTCACCGGCGACCTGCTCGACCTGCGGCGCGGCCTCGTCGACGGCGAGGGCCCGTACCCGCACCTCGCGCAGACGTTCCCGGCGGCGGTCGAAGAGGCCCTTCAAAACAACGACGTCGCGGGGGCGGATCCGTACGCGTTGCCGGTCGACGTGTTGATGGGCGCGCTGGTCGACCTCGGGCTGCTCGAAGGCGACGGCGCCGAGATGATCGCCGAGATGTCGACCACGTGGTCCGACTACGTCGTCGGTGGCAGCTTCACCACGCCGTACCTGCTCGCCGACCGCGACGACGGCGGCCGGTGGGACGCCGACGAAGCGTGGATGCTCGAGCCCTCGATCGGCCTCGTCATGGCGCAGCCGCAGCGGGTCGCGTTCTCGTGCGTGATCCCGAAGGCGGGCCCTGGGGCCCAACCGCCGTTCCCCGTCGCGATGTTCGGCCACGGGTACGGCAGCTCCCGCTTCGACGTCTTCGGCTTCGCGTGGGCGTTCAACCGCGTCGGGGTCGCCGTCTGCTCGATGGACTTCCCCGGCCACGGCCCCACCATCCCCGATGATCAGCTCGCGCTCATCAACGCGGTGCTCGCCGGAGAGGGCTTGTCGCCGTTCTTGTCGCACCTGCAAGACGCGCGCTACCGCGACCTGAACAACGACGGTGTCCCGGACTCGGGTGGGGATCAGTGGTCCGCGGACTCGTTCCATACCCGCGACATGGTCCGGCAGGCGGCGGTGGACTGGGTTCAGATGTACCGGGCGTTTCGGGCGTGCGGCGACGGCAGCATGGCCAAAGTGGCGTACGACGGGGAGGGGGGGCGCCTCGAACCCAGCGGCGACGCGGTGTCGTGTGACTGGAACGGCGACGGCACCCCGGACCTCGGCGGAGACGTGCGGTATATGCTCGCGGGCGGGTCGCTGGGGGGGATCGACAGCGCGGTCACCGTGCCGTTGTTGCCCGAGATCGCGGCGTGGGCGCCCATCGCGCCCGGCGGGGGCACGCTCGACATCGGCGTTCGCACCGAGATCGGGGGCGCGGTCGAGGCCCTGGCTGGGCGCATCGTGGGGCCGCTCATCTTGGGGGTGCCGGACGGGGTGGGGGGGCTCACCGTCACCCAGATGGTCAACTCGGTGACGGACATGGTGGAGCTGCCGATCGCCCACCTCGACGCGGTGCCCTCCGGTGGGTTCGTGACCGTCGAGAACCTGCGCACCGGGGTGTCCCGCACCGCACCGATCCCGGTCGACGGCACGTTCCGGGTGTCCGTCGCCGCCGACGCGCTCGACCCGTTCGAGAAGCGCATGCTGGTCGGGATGCCGGACGACGACCCGGTGGGCCTCTACACCGTCTCCGACAACACCGAGCTTGGCGACGCGCTGAGCGTCACCATCACCGACGCCGCCGGCGCGGTCGTCGCCGAGCTGGACACCTGGGAGTCCACCGTCGAGTTCGAGGGGATCACCATGGAGGAGGGGACCACCCTGGTCGCCGCCTCCACCGGCCTCGGCCACATCCGAGGCACCCCGCCGCTGCGCCGGCTCGCGAGCGTGTTGTCCTCCGCGCTCGAGCCCGGCGACGCCATCAGCTACGCGCCGCGGTGGCACGACGAGCCGTACGCCGAGCTCGGCAGCAAGCCGGCGTCGGTGCTGCTCATGCCCACCCCGGGCGACACCATCGTCAACATCAACACCGGCATCGCGCTGGCCCGGTCGTCGGGGCTCATCCGATACGATACGATCGACGACCGGTACGGCACGTCGGTCGACCGGTGGTTGATCGACGTCGGGGCGGTGCAGGGGCTCGAGGAGCACGGGCCGTGGGTGTGCGCCGACGGCGCGCCGTGTTTGTTCGACGTCGACGACCAGGACGACGGCACCGACGGCACCGGCGCCCCGAGCGTCGCGCCGCTACGCGCCACGCGGACCGATCACGGGGGGGTGAGCGGCCTGCGCATGCCGTACGTGTCCACAACCGGCAGCCACGCGTTCGCGCTGCCCGAGCCGAACGCGCCGTTCGACATCTCCACGTTCGCGCTCATGCAGGTCGGTTGGTTCTTGGCCTCGGGTGAGCTGTCGGACGATCCCTGCCTCGCCACCGCCGACTGTTCGTTCTTCCGGGAGGCCCCATGATCGTCGTCGCGTTTGCCGCCGCGGCGCTCGCGGCCCCCCCTGAGTTCGACGGGGAGGTGCGCCTCATCGGCAGCCTCAGCCCTGACGTGGTGGTCGACGCGGACGGCACCAGCACCGGCCAGGGCCCGGTGCTCGACTCCCGCGTGCGGCTCGGGCTCTCCCAGGAGCTCGGGCGGACCGCGCTGGTCGGCGAGATCGACCTGTTCGCCGGGCAGCTCCTCGGAGACACCTGGGACCTCGGTGTCACCGACGACGAGCGCCACCGGGAGGCGTACGGGGCGCTCGAGCTGCGGGGCATCCAACCCCGGCAGCTCAACATCGCGTACCAGAACGACCTCCTGGGCCTCCAGGCCGGGCTCGTGACCTCCCAGTGGGGCCTGGGCTTGGTCGCGAGCTCGGGCGCGGTCGACCCGCTGTTCGGTCGCGTGGACGGGGGGGATCGCGTGGTCCGCGCGCGCGTCGGCACCCTCCCGGTGCGCGGCGACAGGGGGGTCCTGGCGGTGTTCGTCGCCGGAGACCTCGTCGCCGCCGATGAGCTCGCGCACCTCACCCGCGGGCAGCGCGCGCTCCAGGGCATCGCTGGGGCGCTCTGGCAAGGCAGCGGGAGCGACGACCTCGGGATCTACCTCGTCTATCGTGACCAGGTCGAAGCGAACGGCCTGGCCACGCGCGCCGGGGTGGCGGACGTGTTCGTGACCGTCGAGGTGCCGGCCGGCAGCGGCGCGATCACGGTTGCGGGGGAAGCGGCCGGGATCTTGGGGCACACGGAGCGCGCGCAGACGTATGGGCACCCCGAGGGGGCGTCCGTGCTGTCGGTAGGCGCGGCGGCCCACGCGACGTACGCGGCCGCGGAGGAGCGGTTCAGCGTGTTCCTGCGCGGGACCTACGCGTCGGGCGACGGCGCCCCCGACGACGCCGCCGTACACGACTTCACGTTCGATCCGAACCACAACGTCGGCATGGTGCTGTTCGACGAGGTCGGGGCCGCGATCGAAGCCGGCACCTGGCGGCTCGCGACCGACCCGGAGAACACCGGGCAGCCCCCGGAGGGCGTCGACACGCTCACGACCGAGGGCTCGTTCCGTCGCGCCGTCGCGCTGCAGCTCGCCGGTGAGGTGCGCCCCGTCGCGTGGACGCTGGTGCGGGTCGGCGTGATGCGGGCGTGGTCCACCGCGCCGATCGCGCAGGGCTTCTACAGCGCGCGCAACGGCGGCGTGCCCACGACGCACCACGACCTCGCGTCAACCGGGCGGGCGCTCGGCACCGAGCTCGACGCCGCCGTGCTCGTCGAGGCGCAGGGGGCGTACAAGCCGGCGGGGGAGCTCCAGGTCGGGCACGCCTTCTTGTCGCCGGATCTCGCGGGGCCGGGCCCGGCCGGCGCCACCCTGGTGTTGCTGACGGGGCGCCTGCGCTGGTAGCGATTACGGGGTGCGCCGCGAGGTCTCCATGATCGGCTGGATGGTGTGGCTCCTGGGCTGCGGCGCCGCGAAGGACACGTCCTTCCCCGAGATCACCGAGACCGAGACCGATACCGAGACCACGACGGAGACCGACACGGACACCGAGCCGGCGCCCGCCGTCGACCTCGACGGCGACGGCGCGTCGCCGCCCGAAGACTGCGACGACGCGGATCCCGGGGTGTATCCCGGCGCGATCGAGGTGTGTGACGGCGCGGATCAGGACTGCGACGCCTTGGTCGACGACGCCGACCCGTCGCTCGACCTCGGTTCGGCCTCGGTCTGGTTCGCGGACGTCGACGAAGACGGCTTGGGCGACGCCGCGGTCTCGGTGGCGGCGTGCGTCGCCCCCGCCGGCCACGTCGCGAGCGGCGGCGACTGCGACGACGCCGACCCCGCCCGCGCACCCGACCACCCCGAGATCTGCGGCGGCGTCGACGAAGACTGCGACGGCCTCGTCGACGACGACGACCCGTCGGTGTCCGGCGCGACGGCGTGGTACCCGGACGTCGACGGGGACGGCGCTGGGGCCGACGACGGCGTGGTGGTCGCGTGTGTCGCGCCGGCCGGGTCGGTGCCCTCGTCCGGTGACTGCGACGACGCCGCCCCCGAGGTGGGCCCCGCGGCGCCCGAGGTATGCAATACGATCGACGACGACTGTGATGGTTTGGTCGACGACGAGGACCCATCGCGTGACCCCGCGTCGGCGACCGTTTGGTATCCCGACGTCGACGGAGACGGGTTCGGCGACCCGTCGGCGCCGCTGGCGGCGTGCGTGGCCCCCGCGGGCTACGGCGTCGACGACCAGGACTGCGACGACGCCCACGCCACCGCGTTCCCAGGCGGCGAAGAGCTTCCCGACGACGGCGTGGACGGAGACTGCGACGGCGTCGACGTGCGGTCGGTGCCCCTCGACGACGCCGCGCTGCGGTGGGTGGGTCGGGTCGACGTCACCGACCCGTCCTCACGCGCGATGCATTGGCCGGGGTCGGGCTTCGTCACCGTAGTGGATGGTGAGCGGCTTTGGATCGAGGTCGAGGACGACTCCGGGTCGAACCGACTGGTCGTCTACGTCGACGGGGCGCTGGTGCACACCGCCGCGTTGGTGGCGGGCGCCCAGTGGGTGGAGGTGGCCGGGCTCGGGCCGGGGCCCCACACGGTCGCGGTCTCCAAGCGGACCGAGACCTTCGAGGGGGACATCACGGTGCGTCGGCTGTGGGTCGACGCCACGGCCACGGTCGTGCCCGCCCCCGATCCCGCGGTCCGCTTCGAGTTCTACGGTGACTCGATCACCGCGGGCTATTCGGTGTTGTGCGCGTGCAACCTGGGGGATGCCGAGTACAAGGCGCACGATCTGACCTACGCGGCGCGGGCCACCCGGGCCTTCGGCGGGGAGCACACCGCCATCGCGCTGTCCGGGGTGGGCATCGTCCGGTCGTGGTGGGCCCTCGACATGTTCGACTACTGGGACGCGGTGCGGGACGCGGACGGGGCCTGGGACTTCGGGCGCTACGAGGCGGACGTCGTCGTCGTCAACCTCGGGCAGAACGACTACTGGCTCGGGGTACGCGACAACATCACGCCCGCGTACGCCGAGTTTGGTCGCTTGCTGCGCGCGGCGCACCCGTCCGCCGAGATCTTCTTCGCGCTGGGCAGCATGGACGCGGTCGCGCCCGGGTCGCCGATGCCCGGCCGCCTGGGGGCCGCGGTCGACCTGCTGGTGGCCGAGGGAGACCCAGCGGTCCACCTGGTGTTGTTCGACTACAACGGCGACGGCACGCACCCCGTCGACGCCGTACAGCAAGACATGGCCGACGCGCTCGTCGCCGCGATCGCCGCTGCGCGGCCGGATCTGGTCGCTCCCTGAGCGGTCAGCAGTAAGCGGTCAGCGGTCAGCCCGGTCAAAGCCATGCATCGCTCAGCGGCAGTCGACCGGGTTGTTCGCGTTCAGGTGAACGTCGGTTGGGTCACCATCCGGGTACCTGATCGGTGCTCAGCGGGTGGTCAGCTCGCCATCAGGTTCAACGTCTGTTCGGCGCCGGTCCCGCTCGCGTCCACGCCCGGCCGCTGCTCGGCGAGCGAGCGCCACGCGGGGCTCGTGACCACCTCGATGAGGTGTTCGACGGCCCGCCAGCGCGCGATCTCGTCGAGGACCACCAGCTCGAGGTCGAGCGAGGCGAACGACCACCCGTCGAGGCCGACCCGGTGCGCTTCATCGGCGGGCACCACCGCGAGCTCGGCGTCGCCCCGCGCGACCGCGAGCGCGGCGTCGAGGTGGCTGCCGTACGGGGTCAGGTGCAGGCGACTCGGGTCGCCCCCCTCACGCAGGATTCGGTGGTCCAGCAGGGTCCGGGTCGCGGCGCCGGGTGCGCGTACGGCGACACGTCGCCCCTCGAGGTCCGCGAGGCTCCGGACGGCCCGTCGACCGAGCCACGCGACCACGATCTCGCGGCGCGCGACGTGCACCAGCCGGCACGGCCGCCCTGCGAGGTGCCGGTTGAGCTGGGGCGGCCACTGCCACCGGCACGCGCCGCGCGTGAACTCGACCAGCGCGAGGTGGGCCCGGCCGCGCTCGAGGTGGTGCAGGCCCCCGTCCATCGCCGGCGTCGCGCGGGCGATCAGCGCCTCGGTGCCGCGCCCGACCGTCGCGAGCAGCGCGTCGACCAGGTGATCGGGCTCGGCGACGACCACAAGCCGCTGATCCGCTCCGAGCGCACCCCCGACGGTCTCTAAGGCGGTCGCTTCGATCCAGCGATCGATGAGGTCCTTCGGGAACAGCCACTTGCCCGTCACGCGCGTGCCCGGCAACGCGCCGCGTTGGACGAGCTTGTAGACCTGCTTCTCGTGGATGTCCAGGTACTCGGCGAGCTCTTTGGTGCTGAAGAACGGTCCAGGCATCGGGGGCCTCCGGACGGCGGCCGGTTTGATTCTTACGAATTCATCCGAAAAACAACCCTACGATCACGCGGGGACCAGCCCGCCGTCGCGGAACAACCACGTCTCGGCGCCGAGCACCCGCAGGTCCGCCTCGTCGTGAGAGCTCAAGACGATCATGAGCCCCGTCGCGGCCGCGCGGCGCGCCAACTCGCGCCCGATCCGCTCGCGGAGGGGGCGGTCCAAGGCGGAGAACGGCTCGTCGAGCAGGAGGAGTCGGGGGCGGGATGCCCACGCGCGCCCGATCGCGACACGTTGGCGCTCCCCACCGGACAGGTTGACGGGCATCCGGTGGGTCAGGTGCGCGATCTCGAGCCACTCCGCGGCGTCGCCGGGGTCTCCGCCCCACGCGAGGTTGTCGCGTACGCTCTTGTGGGGGAACACAGTCGGGTCCTGGGGTACCCACCCGACCCTCCGCGTGTGCGCGGGCGTCCGTAGCGCTCCGTCGAGGAAGACGTCTCCGTCGAACAAGACGCGGCCGCTGGCCCGGGTCTCCACCCCGGCGAGGACGCGTAGCAGCGTCGACTTGCCCGAGCCCGACGGGCCCGACACCGCGACGACCGGGGCCGCCGTACCGAGCACGAAGCGCAACCGGGAGGCCCCGAGCGCCACCGACACGTCGACCTGGAGCCTCATCGGCGCTCCTGGTCGACGCGCTGGCGCTGCCACCACAGCAGGGCTTCGTAGCCGATCAATGACGCCGTGGAGGCCGCGACGCTCATCGTGACGAGCGGCCAGATGCTGGACGAACCGTGCGGCGCGTCGAGCAGGCCGTAGACCGCGATCGGGATCGTACGTGTTCGATCCGTGTTGCCCGCCAGCACGATCGTGGCGCCGAACTCCCCGAGCGCGCGCGCGAACGAGAGCACCGCGCCAGCGCAGAGCCCCGGGAGCGCGAGCGGCAGGGTGACGCGGACGAAGGTGCGCCACGGGGGGTCTCCGAGAGAGGCCGACACCTCCTCGTACCGTGGGTCCACCGCCTCGAACGCGCCCCGCGCCGCCATCACGTACAGAGGTAGCCCGACCACCGAGCCGGCGATGACCGCGGCGCCGAAGGTGAACGGCACCCCGAGCCCGATCGTGTCCAACGCGCCGCCGATCGGGCTGGCGCGCCCGAGGAGACGGAGCAGCAACAAGCCCGTCACGACGGGCGGCAGCACGAGCGGCAAGAACAGCAGGGCGCTGACGATCGGCTTGAGCGGCGACCGCGCGCGGGCGAGCCAGTACCCGAGCCCGACCGCAGGGGGGAAGCCAAGGACCGTGCACCACGCGCCCACGGCGACCGACAAGCCCACGCTGTCCCAGAGAGCCGTGCTCATGGTGCGTCTGGTGCGGAGAAGCCAGCGTCGGCGAAGATCTGCTTCGCGACTGGGCCCTCACAGAACGCCAGGAACGACGACGCGCGTGGGGCATCCGCGGTCGCCAGCACCGCCGCCGGGTAGACGATGGGTGGGTGCGCGTCGCGCGGGAAGGTGAACGCGACCCGGACCTTGGGCTCCGCCAACGCATCGGTCGCGTATACGACGCCGACCTCGGCTTCCCCGGTCGCGACCCACGTGAGGGCGGCGCGGACGTTGGCCCCGCGGACGACCCGTGCCGCCACGGCGTCCCACACGCCCGCCGACGCGAGCGCGGCGCGCCCGTACTTGCCCGCCGGAACGTTGTCGCCGGCCATCGCGAGGCGCGGCCAGGCGTCGGCGTTCGTGAGGTCGGTCGCGGAGGTGGGCGCCTGGGCGGCTCCGACCGGGACCACCGCGACGAGCCGGTTCCCGACCAGATCCCGCCGCGAGCCCGGCACCAGGAGGCCGGCCTCGTCCAGGTAGTCCATCCAATCGACGTCGGCGGCGACGAAGACATCGGCCGGCTGGCCGCTCTCTACGGCCTTCGCCAACGTCGACGAGGACTCGAACGAGAACGTGGCGGTTGCGCCCGACGCGTCGCGCCACGCGTCCGCTACGCGCGGCAGGACGTCGGTCAAGCTCGCGGCCGCGAACACCTCGATCGACGCGCTCTCTGGATCTTTGGGAGCAACCGGTGAAGATCCGCAACCCAGGGTCGCTAGGGCGAACCACATTCCAGCTCCGTTGCGAGAATTGCTACCAGATATTACCTGGACCTACGTTGGACGGCAACCCCGGAGGCGCACATGCCGGTGCCCACGAGCGTCGCGGCGGTGGTCGTCGACGCCGATCAGGCCGAGCTGCGGTTGCGGTTGGCGGGCCAGCTCCTCGCACAAGCCGACCTCGAGGGGGGGCCTCCTTCGCTCGCAGCGCGCATTCGGCGTTTACGGGTCGGGCTCGACGGGCACGCGCTGGACCACCAGCTCCGGCTCGCCCTCCAGCTCAACGTGGTCCCCGGCGCCGCCGAGCTGATCGACGCGTGGGGGGCGTTCGTGCCCGGTGACGCGCTCGAGGTGCGCTTCGGCGTCTTCAAGACGCCGTTCACCCGCTATCGCGACCAGAGTTACCAGGCGTTGTTACTCGTGGACTGGCCGGTAGCCGCCAAGGCGTTCGGGGCCGAGCGCCAGCTCGGCGTCGCGGCGGGGGATGGCCGGCCCGGTGAGGACGGGCTGGGGTGGTCCGCGGGCGTGTTCACGGGCGTCAACACACGAAAGGCGTTCGCCACCCTGGTCTCCGACGTGTACGGCCTGCCGCTGGAGAACGCGTCCGACCTCGGCGACGGCACCGGCAGCTACGCGCTGCACCCGGAGGTGTTCTTGCGCGTCACCGCGGGGACCCCGAACATGGACGCCGCCACGGGGTTCGACCATGACGGTGGCCCGGCGCGTGTGTTGGTGGGCGCGAGCGGCGCGTGGGACGTCGCCCCGGATCCGGCGGTGGACTTCGTGGGCCGCGCCGCGGTCGAGGGCCTGCTCAAGGTGTCGTGTGTGTCGGTCGGGACCGTCGGCTACCTCGGTCTGCACGACGGCGGAGGCGGCGTTCAGCCCGCCGCGGTCGGTGGCACCGGAGAGATCGCGTGGCGGGTCGACCCCCGGCTGGGCGTCGCCGTGGTGGGCTCCCGGGTCGACACGCTGTCGTCGCTACGGGCGTCCGCGCGCGACGAAGCAGCGGCCAACCCGGACTCCGGGGCCGAGGGCGCGGGCGCGCTCGAGCAGACGGCGGAGCTCGGGGGCGGCGCCACCTGGTTCCTTCACGGCACCGGGCTCGCGGTTCAACTCGACGGAGCGTGGCTTCGCGCCGTGTCGTCGGGGGTCGCCGAGGACGGCGCCCGGGTCCGGCTGCAGGTGCAGCTCGTACTGTAGGGTCGGCGGGCCGGTCAGGAAGGTGTGCGCACGCTGTCGGCGCACGAGCGGGCGGTAGCCGCCTGTGTGAGCCAGCGCTGCAGGGTGGCGAGGTCGTGCTCGGCGGCGAGGTGGGCGCGGTCGTCGGCGGTGTGCGGGACGCCCCGCGCGTCGAGCAGCGCGATCAGCCCCGCCCCCAGCGCGGCGCGCCCCTCGTCGCGTCCTGCTTCGCGCCCCGCTTTCAGCCCCGCCTCCAGCCCTTCTCCAGTCCGTAGCGGATGCCGTCAGCCGGCGAGCAAGGCCTTCACCGCGGCGAGGTCGTGGTCGGACACCGCGCCCGTACGGATGCAGCGCAGGTTGCCCGCAGGGTCGGCGAACAGGTTCACCGGGAGCACGACGCCCGGATCGAGGCCGACCTTGGGCAGCCACGGCTCAAGCTCCTTGACGTCGGAGATCCGCACGCCGCCGCGCGCCTCGGGGTGCTGCGCTTCGAACCGCTCCACCTTCTGGCGGGTGTCGTCGACCGAGAGGAACACCAGCTCGACGGCGACCCCTTGCTCCACGAGCTGATCCCGCCACTTCGCCAACATCGGCATCTCGGCCACGCACGGGCCACACCACGTGGCCCACACGTTCACCCAGCGCCAACCGGGACCGTCGGCGGGCTCGGGGCCGTCGAGCGGCGGGAGCACCAACGGGATCGCCGGGTCGGGCCGGCTGTCGCAGAACGCGTCGAGATCGACGACCTTCGGGGCCGCCTTCACGGCGTCGACCCGCGAAGGCATCGGCGCCGGCGCGCTCGTCGGCTCGGCGCACGCCAGCAACCACGTGAGCAGCAACATCGGGGTTCCTTCAGAGCTGGCAGTCGATCCAGGCGACGAACGCTGAGCGATTCAGGTCGGCGGGCGTGCACTCCTCGCCGCTGCGGGTCCAGGTGCAGAAGTCTTCGTGCAGCTGCGCGTACTCCTCGCCGAGCCACAACAAGCCCACCTCCTTCTCCAGGTCGGGGTCAGGGAAGGTGGCCTGCAGGTAGCTCAACACGGCCTTGCCGCGCTTCTCGGACAGCTCACGGTTGAACTGCTCGCTGCCCTCCGGCGAGCTGCGCGCGACGACGAAGAAGTAGCTGGCGCCTCGCTGATCCGCGAACACCTGCGCGAGCATCTGCTCGTCGCCGGCGTCGAGCGCCGAGTCTTCTTTGTCGAACTGGATGATGCCGGCTCGCTCCTCGAGCGGCAAGAACAGGGCGTTGAAGTCGTCTCCTTGCATCGTGGCGACGTTCTTGGCTTCGAGCGGTTGGCACCCGCGCACGTCGCCGCTCGACAACAGCCCGCAGCTCTGCAGCACGCGGCGGAGCACCTTCTTCAGGTTGGCGTTGCAGTAGCCCTCGTCACTCGCGGACGCGATCGCGACCTCGGCTTCTTCTGGGCTCGCTTCGGCCTCTTCGAGGCGCTCCTCGGCGTCGCCGATCCAGGAGACGGTGATGGCCGGGGTGACCAGCACCCCGATCGCGAACAGTGGGGCGCGTACCAAGAGCGGGTTCATGGAGCCTCCCGGTCGAGCAGGTGGGCGAGGGCGTAGTCGAGGCCGAGATCCGTGTCTTCGTCGCACAGCTTGGTGCCGCCGACGTAGAGCTGGGGCGTCAGCACCGGGAGCTTGTTGGTGACGGCCCAGCGCAACGAGCGGTTGATCTTCGTCTTCACGTCGGGGCTGCCGACGCACTTCGCGACTGACGGGAACGCGGCGACCACCATGCGCTTGGCGGCCTCCGGGTCGGTGGCGGCGGCGGTCCGGATCGCGTCTTGCTGCTCGAACGCCCACGCGACCACGGCGTCGGCCTCGGGGCCCGCGCACAAGACCGCCTCCGAGATCGTGCACGCGCCCGGGTGCAGCGCCGACGACACCATCCAGTTGCACGCGTTGTCGAGCGGGAACAGCACCGCCTTGCGCTTCAGCTCCGCGTCGAGCCCGCTGCTCACCAGCCGCTTCTCGAACCCGGCGCACGCGGGGCACAGCGGGTCGAACACCTCGATCGCGTCTTCGCCGGTCGCTTGCTGACCGAGCGGCACGAAGACGCCGTACGGGTCCTCGGGGTTGGTCAACGTGCCGCACTGCCCAGCGTAAACGGAGTGATCCGGGGCGAGCGCGACGTACGCGATGAGCGGCACGACCACGAACACGCCCGACTCGGCGAGGCCGGTGAGGTGGTGGAGGACCGGGTTCGGCGCTGGGCGAGCGACCGGATCGTCGTCCGCCTGCTTCGCCGCGTCGTCGTCTTCGTACGACGGCGCGCCCGTCTTGATCAGCAGCCCGAGCGCGGACCCGAAGCACACGAAGCTCGACAAGTAGATGCCCATGCACGTCTTGCACAGGGTCTCGAGCTCGAAGATCGCGATGCCACCGAACACCAACGACGTCAGCACCGGCAGCGCGCTGATCAGGATCAGGAAGACGACGGACGCGCGGTCCGACTGGCGCCGCCCGGCCCACATCGACAACGCGCGGTACGCCATGAAGACGAACAGCGCGATCCCCGGCAGCGCGACCGGGATGCCGCCCCAGACCACGCCCTTGAGGAACGACGCGTACGGGCTCATGAGCGCGACGTGGCACCCCGACGAGCCGCTCACGTCGGGCGCGCCGCCGGGCAGGATGGAGCAGTGGATGCTGTGGACCTGACGGTCCAGGTGCTGGGCGAAGTCGCCGGCGGAGATCGTCGCGAACACGATCCCGGCGATGCAACCGAGCAGGAACAGGATGAGGGGGATGCGGGGCTTCACGAGGTCCTCGAGGCGGGGGCCCCGTAACGCAGGTTGCCCGGTGCCGCTTGCCCCCGTCCGCTGCACGCGGGCTGCACCGGGCCTGCGCGGTCGCTGCCGCGTCGCTGCGCGCCTTCGACGAGAACTCGATCGCTCGGTCGGCAGACAATCACGGGCGGAGGTGCTCGATGGAACGGCTTCGGTGGACGGTGGGGCTCGGCGGTGCGGTCGGCCTCGTGTTGTGGATGGTCCCGGACGGCCGCGGGGCGACGGCGACCCGACCGGTCCCGGTGGCGGCGATGGTGGCGGCGGACGAGGGGTTCGTCGCCCGCGCGTCGACGGTGTGGGGCGCGGTCCCCACGGGAGACGGGGCGGAGACGTGGGTCGTCGTCGAGGTCCAAGGTGTTGGTGAACCCGCGTCATTGCCGCTCGATCTGGCCGTTGTCCTGGATACCTCCGGCTCGATGGATCGCGACGGCTTGCCCCAAGCGCGGCGCGCGCTCGTCGCGCTCGCCGAGGTGCTTGAGCCCGCCGACCGGGTCTCGATCCTCACCTTCGACGACGAGGCGCGCGTGGTCGGGCTCGGGCAGGCGCCGCCCTGGCTGGTCGAGGTCGCGCCGACGTTGGGGGTCGGTGGCGGCACCAACCTGGGCGCCGGCCTCGCGCTCGTCTCGTCGATCTCGACCGACCCCGGGCGGCTCGCGCGCGCGGTGGTGGTGTCGGACGGCCAGCCGACGGTCGGGGAGACGCGGTCCGATGTGCTCGCGGCGCTCGGGATGAGCGCTGGGCGCACCGTCAGCGCGCTGGGCATGGGCACCTCGTTCGACGAGGCGCTGCTGGCCCGGGTCGCCGAGCTCGGCGGCGGGCGCTACCGCTACGCGATGGGCCCCGAGCTGCTCGCCCTCGTCCGCGACGAGGTCACGACGATGCGCTCGGTGGTCGCGCAGTCGCTGCGCGTGGACGTCGTCCCCGCCGACGGCGTGCGGATCCTCGAGGTGGCCGGGTACGCGGACGCGTCGGACGCGCCGGGCCTGCAAGCGAGCCTCGGCGACGTGACGACCGACGGTCGGCGCAAGGTCGCGCTGCGGGTGGCGCTCGGCGCCGGCGACGAGGTGGCGTCGGTTCGGGTCTCGGGCCGCTCCGTGACGGGCGCGCCCCTGTCGGTGTCGGTGCCGGTCACGGTCACACGCACCGACGTCGCAGCGGCGCGGGAGGCGTCGTTGGTGCCGTGGGCCCAGGAGGCGGTCGGTCGGGCGGTCGTCGGACAAGCGAGGTTGGACGCCCGTGGGGCTCAAGTTCGCGGCGACGGCGCGTCGGCGGGGGCCCGCCTGCGCGCGGCGCTGCTGGAGCTGGAGGAGGGCGGATACGACGCCGCGTTGCAGGCGACGTTGCGCGAGGAGGTCCGCGCGGCCGAGGCCAACGACGGGGTGCCGATGGCCCGTGAGGCGTCGCTCGATCACTTCTTGGAGGCGCTCGGATACGTGGAGTGACGCGTCGCAGCCGCGCTGCGGCCTCGACTGCGCGCGGACTACGTTATGGCGGGCTCGCGGCGGTCGTCGGGCGCCGTTCGGGGGCAACAGTGGGGGAGTCGGGGTCCGGGCGTGGCGTCGCGGTCGCGTTCGGGTTGTTCGCTGGGCTGGGCCTCGCGGTGCTCGCGCTGCTCGTCGTCGCCGCGATCGGCGGCGGCGTGTGGTACGTGTTGTCGGCGTCCGACCCTGCGAACGTCGTCGGCGCTGCTCCCGTCGTCGCGGACGAGGAGCCCGTGGTCGAAGAGCCCGTCGAGCCGGCTCCAGCTCTGCCGGACGCCCCCGAGGCGTCCCCCGAAGAGGCCCCTGCGGCTCCGCCCCCGTCGTCCGGGCGGGCGCCGGCCCCGCCTGCGCCGCCGGCCGTCTCCAAGCCCGCGCCCGCGCCCGCGCCTCCTCCGGCGGGGGGCGGCGACGTGAAGGTGCTCAGCACCCCGCTCGGTGCCACCGTGAAGATCGACGGGGTCGAGCGCGGGCGCACCCCGCTCAAGATCCCCCTCGACGCGGGCTCACACACGATCGTGGTCACGCTGGGCAAGTCCGTGGGGTCGTTCACCCGTACCGTCGCCGGAGACGGAAAGTGGTGCTTCGTCGAGTCCGGCAAGAAGATCGTGGATGGTCCATGTCCCTGATCTACCGTTGGGTCCGTGCTGCATCGCGGCTCGTAGTGTTGGTGGCGGCGCTGACCGTCGCGGGTCCGGCTGGCGCCGGCAAGTCGGACGATGACGCGCCGCCCGAGCGCGTCGAGATCCAGGTGACGGGCATCACCGCGTTCGACAGCGTCTTCTCGAAGGTCGGCGCCATCCACGCCACGCTCGACGGGGCGCAGGGGCGCATCGAGTCGGCGCGCGACAAGCTCGCGGCGGTCGCGGGTCAGCCTGCGGGCACGCCCGTCGCGAATTCGATGTGGGAGCTCAAGCAGAAGGCGGGTGGGAAGCTGCAGGTCCAGGTGCAGAACGGAAAGCCCGTCCTTTCGGCGGCCGGCACCGACTTCAGCTCGGCGTTGTCAGGGGTGAACTCGGCGATCGCCGACGTCGCCAAGGTGCCCGCGGAGCTGGCGAAGCTGCCGGCCCAGGTCCAGGAGCTGATCGCGGCGTGCCAGGCGCTCCCCGCTCAGCTCAACCCCACCCTGCTGCAAGAAGCAGGGATGAAGGTCACCGATCTGCCGGGGGTGGCGAAGAAGCTCGGCGCGAACGTCAAGGCGACCACGCAGACTCCAGGGCGCATCACGAGCCTCGTCAAGGACGCTGAGAACCTGCTCACGGGCGTCCCGCAGGGGCTCGCCGCGACCGAGCCGCCGCCACCGCCGGGTGAAAAGGCTGAAAAGTCGAGCAAAGACAAGGACAAGGGCAAAGAAGACGAGGCGTCGGCGCCCCCGAGCGCCCTCGCCGCCGAGGTCGAAGCCGCGTGGGGCCTCGTGCAAGACGCCGAGGTCCCGGCCGCGCTCGCGCGCCTCGACGCCGCGATGGCGGGCCTACCCAAGCTGAAGACGCCGGTTCCGGCTGCCGATTTGCAGGGCTTGTACCAGACACGGTCGTTCGTGCTGATGGTTCAGGGCGACATGGCTGGCGCGAGCGCGGCGACCACGCAGGCGCTCGTGGCGGATCCGGAGGCGGAGGCCATCGAGCGCCTCGGCCCGGAGTACGCGAAGCTGCACAAAACCATCGCGAAGTCCGATTTGATCCGGACTATCTCGGTGACGATCTCGGGAGGCGAGGTCTGGGTGTCGGGCGTCGTAGCGTCCGGCAAGGTCAAGGTCGGCGAGGGCGCGCACCTCGTCCAGGTCGTCAGCGGCGGCGTCGCGAGCTCGTCGTGGCGCACGCTCAAGGACGGCGACACGCTGCCCTGATGGTCAGCGCACGACCTCGAGCACCTGGCGAGGATCGGCGGGGACGAGCGCCGGGTCGATCGACTGCGTGGTCCCGTCGGACCAGACCACCTCGACCGCGGTGATGCGCTCCACGCCCGGCATCGCCAGGAAGAGCGTGTTGTCGTTCTGTGCCGAGAACGCGCTGCCCGCCTGCACGATGGCGCGCGTCGCGTGGGTGGAGCCGTCTCGCATCGACCAAGTGATACGTACGGACGACTGTACGGCGTCTAGGCTGACACGCTCACCGTCTCCGCGCAGGCGCACCCGAGCCGCAGCCGGGGGCGCGCTGTGTTGGAAGTCGAACAAGCGGTCGGGCTCTTCGTGCTCGGATAGTGCCGGCCCGCCGTTGGCGACGAACAGCTCTGGATAGCCGTCGGCGTCGAAGTCGCCCGCGCATACCCCATGCGTGTGGTACGGGTACGGGTGCGCGTAGACCAGCTCGTTCGGCATGTCGGCGGGGAAGTCGATGAGGGCGCTGGCGTCGGTGTAGATCGGGAACGTGACCACGCCCATGCCGTCTACTTCGACCTCACCCATGGACCGCGACAGCATCAGCGCGTCCGGAGATCCGCTCTCAGGGTTGCCGTTGCCTACGTATAGGTCGGGCACGCCGTCGGCGTCGAGGTCGGCGACCTGGCAGCCCATCACGCCGTACGTGTCGTCGAGCGCTGCGTTGACGCCGGACGGGGCGGCGACGTTGACGAAGCCGACGGTCCCGAGGGCGCCGGTGTTGATGAACAGGGCGTGGCCGGGCTCGTACGGGCTGTCGGCGCCGGGCTCCCAGCCTTTAGCGAACACGATCAGGTCGGTCCAACCGTCGTTGTTGAGGTCGGCCGCCGCGGACGCGAACGAGTCCCACGGGTAGTCGAGGCGCTCCCCATCGCGCGCCCACTCCGCGGTCGCGTCGGTGAAGCGCAGGCTGCCCTCTTCGACCAGCATGTTGCGCCACATCCGGTTGGCGGCTTCGTAGTTGTTCTCGTACAGGTCGACGTCGCCGTCGTTGTCGACGTCGAGCCACGTGCTGTGGCGCGTCGGCAGCGGCGGCGCCAACAGACCTGCTTCGAGGGTGATTTCGGTGAAGTGGTCCCCGTCGTTGCGGTACAGCAGGTTCTCACCCTGCCGCGGTCCCGCCGGCGCGGCCTGGATGTTGACGCTCACGAACAGGTCGAGGTCGCTGTCGTTGTCGACATCGGCCCACGCCCCGCCGGCGTTGCGCAGCTCGAGGCCGTCGGGCGCCCCCGGGTACTGGGCGCGCGCGACGCCCATCGCCGCCGCGACCTCGCGGAACCCGAAGCTGCCCTCGTCGAGCGTGTTCTCGAACAACAGGTTCGAGCCGACCCCCTCGTTACCGCCTACCGACACGAACAGATCGACGTCGCCGTCGTTGTCGTAGTCTGCGGACGACGCGGCCCACGCGAGCGTACCGTCTTCGTCCCACCAGAACGCTGGTTCGAACGATGTGACGCCGTCTTGGGTGCCGCCGAGCAACAGATACGAAGGGTCGCCCGGGTTGCCGACCCACATGTCGAGGGCGCCGTCGTTGTTATAGTCCACGGCGTTACACGCGCGACCATGGTACACAGTGCCGGGTTCGGCACCCTGGGCGCCCGCGCCGGGCGCCAGGTCGACCACGGTGATCTCGTTACCGTCCGGAGCCGAGGGGTCGTCGGCGACGCACGCGAGCGCGGCAGCGAGCAGCATACCGTTTTCTCCACGCTCAGCTTAGCGTGGGCCGGTGCGATCGGTGGGGCCGTTGATGGACCGTGACACATGGACACCACCAGCCGCGCCGGCGGCGCGCGGCGCCGGCACGGTCGGGACGCTCTACGGGTCGCGGCTGTTCTTGCGGCCGGAGCACGCCGCCGCGCGCGCCACCGTCGAGACCTTCTTGGCGGGCGACGGCCCGGTCGTGTGGGAGATCGGGTTCGACCACGGGATCGTGTTGCTGGACGCCGCGCGGGCCCACCCCGACGTCCGGTACCTGGGCGCCGAGATCCGGCGCAAGCGGGTGGAGGCGGTGCTGCCGAACGCGCCCCCCAACTGCTTGCCGGTGCGCGCCGACGCCCGCGCGTTGGTGGCGTTGATCCCTGATGAGCGCCTGACTCACGTCCTGGTTCAGTTCCCGACGCCCGCGCTGCACGGGCACCACTGGTTGTTCACTCCCGAGGTGCGAGACGGGTGGCGGCGCGCGCTCGCGCCGGGCGGCTCGGTCACGGTGCAGACCGACGTGCCGGCGCTGGTCGGGTGGGTGGACGCGCTGTTCGCCGGTTGGGGCGAAGGGGCGGCGCCGCCGCTCGGCGGGGCGTCGTCGCGGCGGGCGCGGGTGTGCGCGCGCGACGGGCTGACGGTGTGGACGCGCTCGTTCCTCAGGCCCGATGCCGCTCACTCAAGGTGATTGCAGCGAGCGGACGTCAGCGATCAGCGGTCAGCCGTCAGCCGGCGCTCCATCGCTGCGCCGAACGACGCCGCGCTCGCCGTCCCGCCGAGGTCGGGGGTGCGCACGCCGTCGGCGAGCGTCGCGAGCAGCGCGGCGCGTAGGCGGTCGGCGGCCGCGCCTTGCCCGTCCGCGCGCAGCATCACCCGGGCGGCGTGCAGCAGCGTGATCGGGCTCGCGGGCATGCCCGGCCGGTCCCCATGCGGCGTCCCGTAGACGACGACGCCCGCCCCGAGGTTGATCGACGGGCAGTTGCCCTCACCACCGACGAGCCCCGCGCACAGATCGCCCACGATGTCACCGAACAGGTTGCCGGTCAGCAACACGTCGAACCGCTCCGGGTTAGTCACCAGCTTCATGCACAACGCGTCGACGATGACGTCCTCGGTCTCGATGGAGGGGAACTCTTCGGCGATCTCCCGTGCGATCCGCAAGAACATGCCGTCCGACAGCTTCATGATGTTGGCCT
>CAIUDO010000813.1 GCA_903897935.1 uncultured Pseudomonadota bacterium | reverse complement strand
CTGGCGCGCGCCGGTCAGGTTCGTGAGCGCGGCCGCGCACACCGGCGCCACCGACGACCACGCCGCGCCCATCGCCTCGAACGCGCCGCGCCGCACCGCCTCGTCGGGGTGGCCGAGCAGCGGCTGCGCGGCCGCGATGCCGGTCCGCGCGTCGGCGCCGGGCAACTGGACGGTGAGGCCGCCCGCGACGGTCTCGTAGAGCTCACCCCAGCCGTAGATCGCCTCCCGCTCGAGCGCGCGCCGCACCCGCTCCTGCGCTGGCGGTAACGACAGCGCCCCGCCCGACCGCAGCGACCGCACCCAGTGCGCGAGGTGCGCGGCGTCCGGGCGGCCGGTCAGCTCGTCGATCGCGGACTCGGGCGCGCGCACGAGGGCGTCGATCACCCCGGCCATCGCTTTGTCGCGGGCCAACGACAGCTCTTGCACCGCCCCCTTCTGCCGGGCGACGTCGGGATCATCCGCGCGCACCGCCCAGGCGCACAGCGCGATCGTGCCCAGGTGCGCGAGGCGCTCTTCGTGGGCGGCGAGCGCGTGGAGCGCGTCCCGCCACACCTGCGACGCGCCGTCGAGCGGCGGCAGGGCCTCGAGCTGGGCCACCACGACCGCGCTCTCCGCGGCCCGCGCCGCCAGCGCCTCGGCCCACGCCGCGCCGGGCACCCCACCTGGAATCAACGCGTCGACGTCCCACTGTGTCGCCATCGGACCTCCGCCCCGCAGTCTACGCCGGCTCGACGTCGAGCAACACCGGCAACGCCTGCCCGCTCGGCGCGCGCACGGTGAACGCGCACTGGTCGCTGGCGTCGGTGTCCTCGGGGTTGACCTCGATGATCGTCGCGCCCGCCCGCCGCGCGTGTGGCACCAGCCCCGCGGCCGGCCACACGACCGCCGACGTCCCGACGACGAACAGCACGTCGGCCTTGCTGACGAGCCCGTACGCCGCTTCGAGGTCGCGCGGATCCAGGTGCTCCCCGAACCACACGATGTTCGGCCGCAGCACGCCGCCGCACACGCACTCCGGCAACGACCCGCCGTCCAGACCGGGCATCGGCGCCCGACGATCCGCCGTCACCCGGCCACACCCGGTACAGCGCACCTCGAACAGCCGCCCGTGCAGGTGCACCGCGTCCGCGCCGGCCCGCTCGTGCAGGTCGTCCACGTTCTGGGTGACGATCGCCGCCGAGCGACCGGCCGCCCGCCATCGGGCGACGAACGCCGCGATCGCGTGGTGCCCCGGGTTGGGATGCGCCTGGAGCGCCTTCTGCCGCCGGTGGTCGTAGAACCGCCAGACGAGCAGCGGGTCGGCGCGGAACGCGCTCGGCGACGCCAGCTCCTCCGGCCGGTAGGCCTCCCACAGCCCGCCCGCGCCGCGGAACGTCGCGACGCCCGACTCGGCGGACACACCCGCCCCCGTGAAGAAGACCACCCGGTGCGCGCGGGCGACTGCGGCGCGGATGAGGGACACGTCCGGAACCATCACCACCTCACGGGAGCGGCAGCGTCAGCGCCTCCCAGGCGCCGACCCCACGATCAACGAGCACAATCACCTCGTCGCCGTCCACCGCGAGGTCGCGGATCCGGGGCGCGTCGACCCCGACGCACGCGATGTCCTGGCCGTCCGACGCGCACACCGAGGCCGAGTCGCCGAGCGTGACGTACACCACGCGGCCGCCGGCCCACTTGGGCCCGACGTACGGCGCGACGAGGCCGTCGCCCGACCAGACCTCCGCGGCGCCCAGGGTCACCCCGCTCGCGCGCGCCACCTGGACCGAGGTGCCGTCATCGGTCGTGACGAGCGCCGCCGCCGACAACACTCCGTCGACGACCGCGAGATCAGGCCGCTCGAACCTGGCCTCCTCGACGTCGATCTCCGGAGCCCACGCGATCATCGGCCCGAGCGCGAGGTCGACCCCGCTGCCGGTCGCCACCCCCAGGTGCAGGCGCCGGTTGGTGCGCGACGGGTAGCCGACCCGCGCCGCGACCGTCCCGACCACCACGTCGCCGTCGAACGCGACCGCGACGGGGTCGGTCGGGAACGACTCGTCTGCCTGCCGCTCGCTGGTGAACCACGCCGCGCCGTCCCAGGTGGCCACCATCGTCTTGACCGAGCCGAGCTCCATGCCCTCGGCCGCGATCCCGTTCAGGTTGGCGACCCACGCGGCGCCGAGCAGCCCGTCCGGCCGCTCGAACAGCGTCACGCCGCCGAACGGCCCGTGCGTGGTGGTCGGCGCTGGGTGCTCGGCCCACCCCGAACCGTCGTCGGACGCGCACGCGACCGTGGCGTCGCTGACGACGCCCGCCTCGGCCGACACGCGCGTCTCCTTCCAGCACGCGTACGCGACCCCGCCGACGACCACCAGCGAGGGCGCCTCGACCTCGAGCGCGTCGGTCGGCCACGGCGACCCGTCGAGCTCGAGGGTCAGGCGGCGCTCGGGATCGTCGCCCAGCATCACCATCGCGGTGTGCCCGCCCGCCGCGACGACGTCGACCGGCCCCGTGCGGGCGGCGGCGCCGGCAGGCGGCGCGTCGAACAGCTCGTCGAGCACGCGGCCGGTCGCGAACGGGATCGGCAAGCCGAGCAAGGCGCCGACGGTGGGCGCGACATCCGCGAGCGACACCGGTTGATCCAGCTCCTGCCCCGTCTTTACGCCGGGCCCGAGCACCATCAGCGGGACGTGCCGGCACCCGGCGCACCCGTCGCCGTGGTTGCGCCACGACGGGTCGCTGCCGTCTTGCCCCGGGTCGTGGCGCCCGTGGTCGGCGAGCACGAACAACCAGGTGTTGTCGCGGTACCGCTCCGAGGCGGCCAACGCGTCGCGTAACGACGCGAGGATGCTGTCGAGCAGGTGCACGTGCACGGCGTACGCGTCCGGGGCGTCGCCGAAGTGCGCGACGCGGTCGACCTCGTGCAGGTTGACCACGACGAGCTCGGGCTCGTCGACGAGCACCGCCGAGAGCCGCGACGCCACCAGCCCGTCGTCTTGCACCGGCTTGTACGGGTCGCCTTCTTCGGCCACGAACGAGACCGCGCCGACCGAACGCAGGCTGCCCGTCGCGATCGACGACATCAGCGGCACCAGCAGCTCGGTGTTGCCGACGTACACCGCCCCGTCCGCCGACCGGCCGTCGTCGAGGCGCGCGTCGAACAAGCCCGGCACCTCCGGCACGTACAAGCCCGGGTCGAGCTCCGCGACCTGGTAGAGCCCGTGCTGGACGCGGCTGCCGGTCAACATCTCGGCGTGCGCGCTCGGCGTGATCGTAGCGCCCAGGTTGAACGCCTGGGTCGCCCGCGCGCTCCGCGGGACCATCTCGGCCCACACGCGCGGCAACAGCGCCACCGGCGACTCCCCGGTCGCCCCGGCGACGCCTTCTTCGAACGACTCTTCCGGCCGGACGCCGTCCATCACCACGACGACGACCGCGGGCGGCGGGAGCTCGTCCCGCCGACAGCCGACCGACACGATCAACAGCGGCAGCCACATGCCCCCACCATGCCACGCGCGCGCGGCGGCGG
>CAIUDO010000812.1 GCA_903897935.1 uncultured Pseudomonadota bacterium | reverse complement strand
TGCCGTCGCAGTCGTTGTCGCGCCCGTCGAAGCACACCTCCTCGAGCCCGGGCGAGACGGTGGCGTCGTCGTCGTCGCAGTCTCCGCCCGCTGGCGCCGTGCCGGCCGGGGGGACGCAGCCCGTCGCGATCAGCTCCGTGTCGCCGAATCCGTCGCCGTCGTCGTCCTGGTAGATCGGCGGGAACACCGCGTCGGCGTCGGCGTCGTCCACCAAGCCGTCGCAGTCGTTGTCGACCTCGTCGCACTGCTCTGCGGCCTCGGGGTTGACCGCGGGGTCGAGGTCGTCGCAGTCGACGTCCGACGTCCAGCCGTCCTCGTCCGCGTCGACCGCCGGGTCGGTGTCCGTGTCCGTGTCGGCGTCGGTGTCCGTGTCGCCGTCCGTGTCCGTGTCGGTGTCGGTATCCGTGTCCGTGTCGGCATCCGTGTCGGCGTCCGGGGGTGGGCCCGCGGTATCCGTGGTCTTACCGCTACAGGCCCAGGCACCGATCAAACAAGCTGCGGCGAGCGCGCGCATCCAGGCTCCTTCGTGGGCGGCTGGAGTAACGCCGGCCGACGCGAGCGGTCCGTCGCAGATCGGTACGCAGCGCCGCCGTCCGAGCGGGTCGCGCGCGCCGGCGCGCGTAGGGGGCGCTAAACCACTCGTCCCGCCGGAGGACCCCCATGCGCTGCCTCGCCTTGTTCACCGCCACGCTCGTCATCGGCGGGTGCGGCGGATCCGCCGACCCCAAGGTCACCGACACCGCGAGCGCGACCTACAACGGCACCCCGGCCGGCGACGCGGACACCGACACCGACGCGGACACCGACACCGACACCGACACCGACACCGACACCGACGCGGACACCGATACCGATACCGATACCGATACCGATACGGATACGGATACCGATACGGATACCGACACCGACACCGATACGGATACCGATACGGATACCGATACGGATACCGATACGGATACCGATACGGATACCGACACCGATACGGACACCGACACCGACACCGACACCGAGCCGCCTCCGCCCGTCGATCCGTGCGCGGGTCGACCGGTAGGTGACGCCGTCGGCGATTGCGCGCAGGACTTCGCGCTGCTCGACCGCGACGGGGTCACGCACAACCTGTACGACTACGCCGGAGAGGTCATCCTGATCGATCTGTCGGCGATGTTCTGCCCTGCGTGCCAGGCGGTCGCGCCCGAGTTCGAGCGCCTCCACGAAGACTACGCCGCGAGCGGCCTCCGCGCGATCACGGTGCTGTACGAAGACGCGGACCACTCGCCCGTCGTCGACGCGGCGGACCTCGACGCCTGGATCGCCGCGTTCAGCGTCGATCACCTCGTGCTGGCCGACCAAGCGTACCTGATGTGGGAGCGGTACGGCGTGGTGCGCCCCACGTTCGTGCTCATCGACCGGGACATGGAGATCGTGATGATTCGCAACGGTGGCGGCGCGATCACGGGCCTCGAAGCCGCGCTGCCGGGCCTCCTGTGAGCGCTCGCGGCGCGCCGCTCCGTGATCACAACTCCGGAGGTTCATCCAACTGACGGCCGACGGGCCCACCTACGCGCGTCGCCTCGAGAACGGAACGAACGACCCAGGACGCCGCGACGCCAACCTCCGTGTCCGCGGAGGTGGGTCGTGTCGAAAGGCCCCGCGCACCCGGAGCGGGTGGGCGCGGCGGGATCAGACGCCCTTGTGGCTCAACACCGGCCGGTGCACCCCAACCGCGCGGGTGAGCGCCCTCTGCGCCCGCATCACCCGCTCGACGTCTTTGTAGGCTGCAGGCGCCTCTTCGCACAGCCCCTCCGCGCGGGACACGTCGAAGCACACCTCGCCCATCTGCTGACGAAGCGCCGCCGGGGACACCCGCTGACGCGCCTCCGCGCGGCTCAGGCAGCGACCGGCGCCGTGGGAGCTCGACCCGAGCGCCTCCGGGCAGCCGCGCCCCTCCACGAGGTACGTCGCGGTGCCCATCGAGCCAGGGATGACGCCCCGCTGGCCCTCACCCGCGGGGATGGCCCCTTTCCGGTGCACCCACACCGGCCCGTCGCCGTGGTCCTCGCGCCGGACGTGGTTGTGGTCGTTGTCGACGAACGACGCGACCACCGGGTCGAACCCGAGCACCCTCTGCACGACCGCGGCCGCCGCCGCGAGCAGCTGCTCCCGGCTCGCCGCCGCGTAGGCGACGGCGACGTCGTGATCGTGGAGGAAGGAGCGCCCGGCGTCGCTGTCGGCGTCGATGCCGACGAGTCGCCCGCGCACCGTCCCCGACGCCTCGTGCGCGCGTTGGATCGCCGGCCCGAGCGCCCGTGACCCCGTGTGCACCACCGCCCACAACGCGCCGTCGGCGTCGGCCTGCAGTTCGAGGAAGTGGTTGCCCCGCCCGACGGTGCCGAGCTGGACGGCGCCATCACGGTGCAACGCCCGCGTGAGGCCGCGCCCGCGCAGCGCCGCGAGCCCGACCGGCAACGGCTGCGGGCGACGGTGCTTCGTGATCGGCGCCACCTCGCGCAGCAGGCGCAAGATGACGTCGGCCCGCGGCGGGACCGCGTCGGCTGGCCCCGCGAACCGCAGCGCCGCGACGCCGCAGCCGATGTCGCCGCCGATCGCGGCCGGGTAGATCACGCTCCGCGTCGCTACGGCGACCCCGACGCAAACGTCGCGGGCGAGGTGCACGTCGGGCATCACGCTGACCCGCACGACGTCGGGCTCGTCGCGCAGCCGCTGCAGGCTGTCGGCGACGTCGGGCGGCAGCGGCTCGATGAGCCACGTGGCCATCGGCGCGCTCATGTCGCCCCCCCGTCGCGCCACACGAAGGTCAGCTCCGGGGTCCGCTTTCGTACGACCACGCGCGCGACCTCCGAGCGCAGCCAGCCCTTCGCGGCCTGCAGCCGGGCGAGGATCCCGGGCACGTCCGCCTCGGGTTCGGGCAGCCACACCCCGACCCGGAGGCAGGACGCGTCGGGCGCCGGCTCCACCACGGTCACGGCGAGGCCCCACAGCCGCTCGTCGTCGGCGGACGCGAGTGCCGCCTCCACCACCTTCCGCACCTGCCCGCACAGCCGCCGGGTCCGCTGGTCGGGCCCGTCGTGATCCTCACGGGATCGCTGCTTCCGCAGCACCTTGTCGTCGACCCCGTCTTCGGGGCACAGCTCGTCGCAGAGCTCGCGCATACGCGCGAGCGTTCGCTGGTCGATTGCCAATGTGATTCCTGGTATTTGCGCGCCGTGGCGCGGGATGTAGGGCGCCCGGAGGGGCGGGACTACGACCTAGGAATCAAGCTCAGAGGGCCACATGTCGCCCTCCTCGAGGGCGGAGCGCCCCGGCAACGACGCCCACCTATCAAGCTCACGTGGACCCCGCAACGCGCAGGCGGCGTGCCCGAGCACCCGTGGCCCGTCGGCCATCGGGGACGGGGTCGGCGACCACCCGCGCCGGAGGCGGTCCGCCAGCAGATCGTCGGCGCTCGGGACGTTCGGCCACACGGCGACCGCCGTGACAGCCCCGAGTCACGTGCTGTCGAACACCCACACGTCGACCCCATCGACGACGACGACGTCGTGCGTGTACTCGTCCTGGGTGACGACGTCGATCGACGCGCCGCGGGCGAGCGCCCAGCGCGCGACCTGCTCGAGGTTGGTGAACGAGGTGGGCATGACGTCCCGTGACCGGCCGCGGGCGACCGGTCAAGGTGCCGCCGCGGCCCCAGGCTTTCGCGCCCCTGTCGCGCGGACCGCTCGCCGCGCTGGCGGTCCACGGCGCCAGCGCGTAGGAGCGTCGCGCGAGGAGCACCCGGTGTCCACCAAGCAGTCCGCCGCCGTCCGCCCCGAACCCACCCTGCAACGTAAGGCCGCGATCGCGCACGGCGCCGCGCGCGACCACGCCGGATCGGTGCGCGTGGAGCCGATCCCCGACTTCGACCTCGACCGCACCATCTTCCAGACGCTCGAGGGCGCCGCGGCGCGGTACGTGATGCGCACCCGGATCGCCAAAGAGGTGCATTGGGCGCCCGAAGCGGCAGCGCCCGTTCAGGCGGCGTACGACCGCGCCTGGGCGCAACGCCCGCTCCCGCCGGTGAGCCCGGATCTGCTCCGCTTCCTCGTCGAGCAGTGCGACTTCGACGTCGAGCACGCCGACGGCTCGTTCCTCGACCACTTGTACTTCTGCTACGAGTACGCGGTGCAGCACTACCCGCAGCGCTCGCCGCTCGTGATGCTCCTGCACTCGATCCTCGGCACCGGCACGAACACGTTCGCGATGACCGCCGACAAGATCGACGCGCTGCGGCCGCTGCTGACGCCGTTCGAGTGGGCCCACACCGAGGCGTTCCCGTCGGTGCTGCGGTTGCTCTACGCGGGCGGCTTGCGGGCCGAGCTGCGCCAGGCGGCGGGGCGCGCCGGGGCGCTCCAGTCGATTCGAATGCACCGGGTGATCGACAACGCGCCGATCACGATGACCGGCGAAGACCTCTGGATCGCCCTCAACTACCAGCTCATCCACCTGGTCGACTTCTTGCCGGTCGCCAACTGGGCGGCGCACGCGAACGACACGTCGTTCATCGTGTTCCGCGACCTGCACGACCTGCTGGTCCGGGCCGGACGCCTCGAAGCGAAGGTCGACTACACGCCCGCCAGCGGTCCGCGCTCGGTGACCGGCGAGCGGTCCGACGTCGGCGCGTGGCTCGTCCGCCAGATCCCGGTCGGGCTGAGCGAGGCGATGGCGGCGAAGTCGATCGCCCGGTTCTCGAAGCGCATCGGCCACTCGTTGGACTACACGCTCACCTGGGCGTGACGCGGCGCGCCGGAGGTTACGCGCGCGGTGGAGGAGGTCCCGATGCGCTCGGCTCCGTTGCTCCTGATCGGCGTCGCGTGCGCGCCCGAGGCGGCCGACTCGACGGCTCCACCCGCCGCTTCCGCCCCTATCGTCACGACGGGCCCGTGCGCGGGCGTCGCGCCCGTGGTCACCGTACGCACGCCTGACGAGCTCGACGCACGCCTGCAGGCAGGCGACGACTTCTGGCTGATCAACGTGCACATCCCGTACGAAGGTGAGATCGCCGGCACCGACGCCCACGTGGTCTACACCGACACCGACGCGCTCGAGGCGCTGCTCGCCTACGACCACGCCGCCGACGCGCTGCTCTACTGCAAGACCGGCCCGATGAGCGCGCAAGCCACCGCCGACCTCGTCGCGCGCGGCTACTGCAACATCCAAGACCTTCCGGTCGGCATGGCCGGCTGGGAGGCCGAGGGCTACCCGCTGCTGCCGTGAGTCACTCGGCGACGATCGTGTCCGGGCCGCCCGCCTGCGGCAACAAGACCAGCGACACGTCCGCGGAGGCGCCGCGCAGCACCAGGATGGTGGGCGCGCCTGCCGGGAGCGGCGAGGGCAACGCCAGACACGACGCGTCGAGGCCGCCGTCGAACGTGAGCGACGTCGCGCCGTTCGTGATCCAGCTCATGCTCGAGACCACGTCCGCCTGCTGCACGTCGTCGACGCACAGCGCCTCCCCGTCCCACACCGGCGACGCCTCGTCGATCCTCATGATGTCGACCGACGACACGTCCGCGCCGAGGCTCGGCCACGACAACGTGAACGCGCAGTCGCACACCGGTTGGGCCACCACGGGCGCGTCGCAGGCGATCGACGCCGACTCTGCCGCGGGGGAGCTGCACCCTGCCACCCCGAACGCCAGGAGCAAGCTACGACGCATCGGACCTCCACCCGCGTCGCTAACGCGCCGCACGCGTTAAGGCAGGCACGAGGGCGACGATGCGGCTTCTACCGTGGCTCCTGGCGCTCGGCTGCGCGCGGCCTGCGTTCGAGGTCCGCGAGGTGCCGGACCTCGTGCTCGCCCGGGTCGTCGCCACCCACCTCGACGAGGACCAGCCCCTCACCGTGCGCTGCGTCGGCGGCGGCGACGACCTCACGCGCGCGGCGCCCGCGAGCGCCGACCACGAGCTGCTCGTCGCCGGCCTTCAAGCCGACACCACCTACGCCTGCACCGCCGAGCTCGGGCGATCCGTCACCGCGTTCGAATTCCACACAGAGGAGGCACCAGCGTCGATCCCGACCGTGTCGGTCACGACCAGCGGAGACGGCTCGCCCGGCTACGTGCTCGTCAACCACAGCCTGGGGCGCTCCAACGGAAACGACCCCAAGATCCTCATCTACGACACCGATGGAGCGTTGAGGTGGTACCACCACGTCGCCGGCAGCCCGACCGACCTCGACGCGCAGATCGTCGACGATCGTGTGGTGTACGGAGGCGGCTACGACACCCGCCCGCGCGTCATCGAGCTCGACGGGGACGAGGTGGTCGAGGCCAAGGCGTCGTCCAGCGGGTCCGCGCACCACCATCACGCCGAGCTGCTGCGGTCGGGGGAGCTCGTCGGCATGGCCGGGGCCAAGAACGAAGCCGGCGGCGTCGGGTGGGACGGGTTCGTCGTCGACCTGTACGACGGCGGCGACGGCGCGGTGACGTGGACCTGGAACAGCCAGGCGGCCGTCGACCAAGGCGCGCTGCCGGTGGCGGAGGCGGCCGGCGACGACGCCTACCACGCGAACTGGGTCCAGGTGACGGCGACCTCGTTGTTCGTGAACCTGCGCCAGCTCCATCGGGTGCTGAAGGTCGACCGCGCCAACGGGCAGGTGGTGTGGTCGCTGGGCGTCGGCGGCGACTTCGCCCTGGTCGACCCTGACGGCGCGCCGCTCCCCGACGACGAGTGGTTCTACGGCGCACACGGGCTCGATCTCATCGACGACACGCTGATCGTCTACGACAACGGGTGGTCGCGGCCCGGCGCCGACACCAGCCGCGCGGTCGTGTACACGCTCGACGAAGACGCCCGGGTCGCCACCCGGACCTGGTCGTGGTGGGGGGACGGCTGGTACGAGCCGATCTGGGGCGACGCCGACCTGCTCGGCGACGACCGGGTCTGGGTCACCCAGGCGCACTGCGGCGACTGCGACATCAGCGGCGGGCCCTCGGCGATCGTCGAGGTCGAGCGCGCGACCGGAGAGGCGGTGTGGACGCTGACGTTCCCGCGCGCCGAGGACTCCGTCTACCGGTCCGCCTACGTCGACGGCTGCGCGTTGTTCGGGAACACCAGGTTCTGCGCGCCCTGACCGCCTGTCGGGCGTGCGGTTCGTGCGACGCCGGACCGGGCTCCACCCCCCACGGAATTCTCGTGAACCGTTTCGGGCGACCCCACACCTTCAGGACGCGCCGCCGATGGGGCGCGCCTTCAGGGGGACCCAATGCATCGACACACCACGCTCATCACGCTCTCGCTCTCCTTCACGTTCGCCTGCGGCGGGGACCCGGGCGCGCCGGTCCCGGACATCGACTACTGCAGCGTCGACGCGGCGCAGCACGCGTGCACGCTCGACAGCCAGTACGCCGGGAGCTACCCCGCGATCGACGCGGTGGCGGCGGCCGCGGTCGCCGCGGCTCCGGCGCCCGGGTGCGCCTACTCGGTGTCCCTCGACAACGATCTCCTCTACGTAGGCGCCAGCGGCACGGTGAACGCGGCGTGCGCGGCCGGCGACGGGTGCCCCTGGGAGGCCCACCACCTGAGCGGGGTGGCCTCCGTCTCCAAGACCCTCACCGCGATCGCCGTGCTCAAGCTGTTCGAGACTGGGCGCATCTCCGGAGACCCCACCACGCGCACCGTCGGCGAGCTGCTCCCGGACGCCCCGGAGTCGCTTGCCGACCTCACCGTACACCAGCTGCTGGCCCACCTCTCCGGCCTCGACGGCGCCGCCTACACGCCGAGCTACAGCGACAGCGGGTGGCTCGCCGACGCCTACCCGGAGGTGGACCGCGCCGGCCTGCACCCGCGGATCATGTGGTACGGCCTGAAGGACGCGGTCGTCCCCGACCCGACGCTGGTGAACCCAGCGACCAACACCGGCAACTACTCCAACGCGGGGTTCCGGATCCTCGGCGCGATCGTCGACCTCTACACGTCCTACAGCGCCGACGAGATGGAGACCTGGTTGTCGGACGTCCCGGGCCTCGACCAGGACATCGTTGGGGGGTACTGGGCAGGAGGCTACGAGTCCTACGTCCGTTCGCTGGTCAACCACAACGGGCTCGCCGACGACGAACGTTTGCACACGGTCTGCCAACACGCTCCGTGGCGGGAGGCGCCGCTGGGCGACTCGTACGTCCCCAGCTACCTGTGGAACGGCGTCGCGTTCGTGCTCGGCCCCGACATGGACACGCTCGGTCGGCGCGGCCCCTCCGGCGGCTGGATGATGACGGTGGGTGACCTCGCGCGGCTCACCAACGGCCTGATGGCTGGCCGCTTCGTCACCCCCGAGACGTTGGCGTTGATGCGGACCCAGCACGCGAACCTCCCGGCGCTGGGCCTCAACACCGGGTACGGGGTGATGCTCCAGAGCCAGACCTTCACCGACGACCCCACCCAGACGTCCTACCCCGGATTCATGGCGGTCGGCAACATCAGCACGGTCGGCTACAGCGCCATGTCCCGCATCATCGAGCTCCCCGACGGGCGCAGCGTCGGCGCCAGCATCCAGTGCAACGAGGACATCGGCGTCAACGCGATGATCGCCGCCACGTCCGCGATGGCCGACCAAGTCTACACCGACTTCGTCGCCACCAAGACCTCGCCGATCTCGTACGACCCTTCGGTCGCTGGCTGCGACGTCGACGGCACCGTGCCGATGTCGCCGGCGACCGAGCTGGCGCTGGACTTCGGCGACACCCTCGAGCAGTCCTGGGGCGGCTTCCTCCACCAGGCCGACGGTGACGCCGTCGTCGCCGAGCGGCTCGTGCGGGCCGAGCTCGCGGCGCACCCGGAGGGGGTGTCCGCGCTCCGGTCGTGGGACGGGGGGGACCTCGAAGGCGCCGCGTTGTGGGGCCTCGAGCTGATGTGGCGCCTCGACGAAGAGGAGCGGGCCGCGGCGTCGAAAGCCGCCGCGGACCCGACGGCGCCCGCGACGACCGCCCCCGCGGCCACCACCCCCGCGACCGCCACCCCCTCGAAGAAGTAACCCAGCGGCAACGCCGCTCACTCAAGGTGATTGCAGCGAGCGGCCGTCAGCGATCCGCCGGCAGCCGTCACCCTCCCGCCGGAGCTGAAGGCTGATACCTGATTGCTGATTCCTGATTACTCGCGGCTGACGTCGCTCGCGTACCGCTCGGCGACGCGCGCGAGCCAGCCCACCAGGTTCGGGTGGCCGGCGACCGCGCGCTTGAGGTGCCCGTCGATCGGCGTGTACCAGATGTTCGCGAGCGAGCCCCACAGCGCGGCGTCGACCGCGACTGGATCGGCGCCGCCGAACCAGGGCTCGTCGCCGAGCACCCTCGCGATCGCGTCGATGTCGTCGACGCCGCGCTGGAGGGCCTCGGCGAGCGGGTGGCGGCCCGTGCCCTGTTGCCAGAGCTGTTGGGTCAGCATCCGGTGCGCCATCCGCGTCACCAGCGGGCGCGCGAGGGCGGGCATCGACGCGGTCAGGTCGCGCGCGTAAGCCCGCCGGTGGGCGTCGTCGGACCAGCGCTCGGCGACAATGACGAAGTACAGGCTCTCCTCGGCGGCGCGACGCGCGAGGTGCAAGGTGGCCCGCCGCGCGTCGGTGAGCCGCGCCTCGCCCGGGAGCGGGCCGCGGGTCGCCTCCAGGTGGGCCACGATGCGCTCCGAGTCCGCGACGACGAGCGCGCCGTCTTCGATCCAGGGCAGCTTCTTGCGCGGCGCGTCGGCCGCCGACAGCCCCGGGGCGAGCCGGTGCGGGATCGCCATCATCCGCAGGATAAGCTCGATCTTGGCGCAGAACGGGCTGGGGGCGAGCAGGCCCCACCCGATCCGTGGCATCGTGTGCAAGACGATCATGGGCCCGATCAGAGACCGCTCAACGCCGCCCGTCAATCCGGGCGCCGACCCCGCCGAGACGTTCGAGCTTGGGCTCGGCGCCGTTCGCCCGCGTGCGCCCGACGACATGGCGCGGGCGGTGAAGATGGGCGCGCTGCTGGGCGCGGTCGTCGGCGCGGCGCCACCGCCAGTCCGCGTTGGCGCGTGGGTCCTCGAGCGCCCGGTCGGGGCCGGCGGCATGGGCGTCGTGTACCGCGCGCGCCGTGAAGCCGACGGCGCCGTCGCGGCGCTCAAGCTGCTGAGCCCTGGGGTCTCGAGCGGGCGGGCGCGGTTCCTGCGTGAGGTCGCGCTGCTGCAGCGGGTCGACCACCCGCGGGTCGTCCGGTACGTCGACCACGGCGTCACCGACGACGATCAGGCATGGCTCGCCATGGAGTGGCTCGACGGGCTCGATCTCGCGGCGCGCCTGCGCAAGGGGCCGCTCGAACCAACGGAAGCGTTGACGCTGGTGATGGAGGCCGCGGCCGGCGTCGGCGCGCTGCACCGCGCCGGGGTGATCCACCGCGACCTCAAGCCCGCGAACCTGTTCCTCGTCGGCGGCGCTGCCGATGGCGTGCGGGTCGTCGACCTGGGCATCGCGGTGGACGAAGGCGGGCCGGACAGTCGCCTCACCACGACGGGGGCGGTCATCGGGTCGGCGCACTACATGGCGCCCGAGCAGATCTATGGGCGCGCAACGCCGTGATCCGACGTGTACGCCCTCGGCGTGTGCCTCTACGAGGCGCTCGTCGGCGCCCCTCCGTTCACCGGGGACTCGCCGGGCTCGGTGCTGCAGAAGGTGCTCGGGGATCCCCCTCCGAGCGTCACGCTGGCGCGGTCCTCGGTCGCGCCGGAGGTGGACGCGCTGATCGGTCGCGTCATGGACAAGGATCCGGCCCGTCGTCCCGACGGCGCGGACGCGCTCGCGCTCGAGATCGCCGACCTCCTGGCCGCGCGTAGCGTCGGCGTGCCGCTGTCCCGCGCCGAACGGCCGGTCACGGTCGCGCCGGTCGCCTCGGGGGTGGGTCGCGCGCGCGAGCGCGGTCGGGTCCGGGGGTTGATCGAAGGCGCGTTCGAAGACCTCCGCGGCGTGACGGTCGCGGTGACCGGGCCCCCAGGCTCCGGTCGGTCGGCGCTCCTGCGCGCGTTGGCCGAGACGCCGTTCGATGCCAGCTCCGAAGTGCGGCGCGTGTTCGTGCGGGCCGCCCCCGAAGACGCCGGGGCGCCGTTCGTGTTGCTCCAGCGGCTCATCGGCTCGGACGGCCCCGGCGGCGCCCTGGACCCTCACGTCGCGCCCGACGATGACCCGCGCCGGGTCGCCGATCGGCTCCGGATGCGGTGGATGGCGCACGTGGACGCATGGGCGTCCGGGCCCACCGTCGTGTTCGTCGACGACCTCCCGCACGCCGATCTGGCGTCGGTGCGCGCGCTCGGGGCGGCGGCCCGAGCCCTGCGCGAGGCGCCGTTCGTGTTGGTGTTCACGAGCGTGGAGGGGGGGGCGACCGTGGCGACCGAGGTCGAGCGTGTCGCGCTGTCGGCGCCGTCGTCGCCCACCACGGCCGCCCCTCGGTCGCGCCTGCCCGACCTGGCCCCACCCCTGCGCCGGTTCGCCCGCGCCGTCGCGCTCGTCGGGCCAGCCGCCCCCATCGACGCCGTCGCGGTCGTGCTCGGCGTCGACCGCGACGCGCTCGTCGCCGACCTCGACGCGCTCGTCTCGCTGGGCGTGCTGCGGGCCACCGACGGCGCCGAACGCCGCTTCGTGCACCCGAGCGCGCGCGACGTGTTGATCACGAGCGCGACGGACGACGACCGCGACCGGGTCGCTCAGGCCATGGCCGACTGGTGGGCCGGGCGCGGCCGCCCCGCCGAGCGCGCGCCCCACCTCGAGCGGCTGGGGCGGCGCACCGAAGCAGCCGCCTGCTGGCTGGACGCCGCGCGCCAGGCGTTCGCGGGCGACGACGAAGCGCGCGCGGTCGCGTTCCTCGACGCCGCCGAGCGCAACGACGCCGCGGGGTGCCGCGGGGAGGTGGCGCACGTGCGGGCCCAGGTCGCGTTCTGGGCGGGCGACGTCGCGGCCGCCGCTGCGCACGCCGAAGCGGCGATGAGCGCCCTGACGTGGGCGAGCGCGGCCTGGTTCGACGCCGCGAGCCTCACGATCACCGCCCTCGGTCAGCGCGGCGATCACGACGGGCTGGTGCGGGTCGTCGGCGCCGTCCAGGCCGCGCCCCCCGACGCCGCCCCCGACGCGCGCGCGGTGGCGCTGCTGCGGGCGGTGACCCAGCTCGGCGCGGCCGACCCGGACGACCCGCGGATCGAGGCGATCACGGCGGTCGCTTCGGTTCGGCCGACCTCGTCGGTCGCTGGGGGGACGGCGCGCGCTCCCGACGCGTTGGCCTGGCGCGCGCGCGCACGCGGCACGCTCGCGGCGACCCGGAGCTTCGACGGCGCCATCAGCGCCCAGGTCGAGGCGCACCGCGCCCACGTGCTGGCGGGGGATCCCCGCGCGGCGGCCCAGGTTCGGCTCTACCTCGGGTCCTGGTACGTTTGGTCCGGGGCGTTCGAGCGCGCCGAGGAGATGATCGAAGGGGCCGCGTGGGCGGCGCGGCGGCTGGACGCGCCGTACCTCGTGCTGTGGGCGCGCTACGTCCGCGGCAAGCTCGAGGTCGAGACCGAGGACCCGGCGCGGGCGCTCGCGGGGCTCGCCGCGGTCGCCGACGAAGCGCAGCACAGCCCACGGATCGCGGCGGGGGCGTGTGTGTACGCGGCGCTGGCCGCGATCCGCGCGGGAGACCTCGAACGCGCCGTCGTGTTCGCCGAGCGCGCCTCCGCACACCCGGCGGTCGCAGCGGCGGCGTGGGGGGCGCGGGTGCTCGCCGAGCGGGCCCGCGGCGGGCCGGTGCCGGCGCAGCCCACCTGGCCGGAGGCGAGCAGCCGGTTCGTCGAGTGGGACGAGCTCGTCGGGCTTGCGGTCACCGAGGCAGCGGCCGCGCGCGGCGCCTCGATAGAAGCGCCGCTCCGGGCGGCGTGCGACCGGATCCGTTTCCGGGCCGCAACGCTCGGCGACCCCATCCGGCGCGCCGAGTACCTCGAGCGGCCGCACCTGGTCGTGCGAACGCTGGCGTGGGAGGCGCGGGGCCCTGGCTGACGCCTCCGCCGCGAGCTGCGAAAGCGATCACGGGTGCCAGCGGA
>CAIUDO010000811.1 GCA_903897935.1 uncultured Pseudomonadota bacterium | reverse complement strand
GCGACGGACGCGACAACGACGGCGATGGCCTCACCGACGAAGGCTTCCCCGACGCCGACCTCGACGGCACCGCAGACTGCGTCGACGTCGAGACCTGCGACGGACGCGACAACGACGGCGACGGCAGCGCCGACGAAGGCTTCCCCGACGCCGACCTCGACGGCACCGCCGACTGCGTCGACGTCGAGACCTGCGACGGCCGCGACAACGACGGCGACGGCAGCGCCGACGAAGGGCTGACGTGCACCTACACCCTGCTCGGTCCCGACCTGGTCAACGGGCCGTGCCCCGACGACGACATGTCGGTCTGGCTCGACGGCGCGTTGTTGTTCCGGGACGCCAACGGGTCGGCCGGCTGCGTCGCGCCCATCACCTTCAACGGGACCCCAGGGCAATCCTTGTATGCCGAGGCCTACGACACGTTCGGGATCTGCCGTTCGATGACCGACGTGTTCATCCGCAACGACGCGACCGGCGCCACCCAGCTCCTGATGGCTGGCGCCGACTATGGGTGCGGGTTCCCCGCCAGCAGCGCCGCGTTCTGGTGGGCGACCGCGCCGATCCCAGCTTCCTTCCCATGATCTGGCGGGGATCCCACGACCATTGACGTCGTTGGATGGGGCGCAGCTCGCGCTCCCGGGCGGGTGATGATCGCCACCCCAGCGTCGCAGGCCACCCACCTACGGAGGCGTAACCGAGGTGAACCAGATGCTCGGTGCGTGCCCTCGGAAGCGGACGATTGACCGCTGACACGCCCCAAACTGCCTGAGGGGATCGGCATCAACCTCAGCGCACGTGGCGCAGCACCACGCCGTCGGCGCCGTCGTGGCCGACCACCCACACGTGCTTCTTGGTGCCGCGAACGCGGCGAAGCGGCATGTCGACCCCTGCCGGCTCCAGCAAGAAGCTCAGCCCCTGGTCGATCGACCAGATGATGACGCCGCCCTCGCCCACCGCGTACACCTCGTCGTCCATCACCCAGACGTCGTCGAGCGCGTCACGCGCCGGTGTGCCGACCGCCGACCACGTGACGCCGTTGTCCTCGGAGCGGATGACCGTGCCCCCCGCCCCCACCGCGACGAGCAACGGCGGGTAGGCGTACACCGCACGAAGATCCCGGGTCGTCGGGCTCTCCACCATGACGAACGCGTTGCCGCTGTCCTCGGAGCGCAAGATGGTGCCCTTCTCGCCGACCAACACCACCACCCCGCCCGGCCCCGCGGCGACGTCGGCGAGCGGCTGCGGCGTCGGCAAGATGACCTCGACCCAGTACGGCTTGGTCGTGCGCCCCGCGAACAGCCGGTCCGGCGGACCGAGCGCGTAACGGCGGCCGGCCTTGTTGCCGGAAATGCGGGAGATGTTGGCCTCCCGGCTCTTCTTCACGGTCGTCCAGCTCGAGCCGCCGTTGGTGGACAACAACAACGAGCCGTACCCGCACGCGTGCACGCTACGGTCGTCGGGGCTCCACAGGTCGTGCAACCAGACGTCCGTGTCGGTTTGCCCGGGCACCCACAGCACCCCGGCGTCCTCCGACATCGACGCCGACCCCTCCGGCCCGACGACGGCGACCCGACCGTCCGCGAAGCCCCACACGCCGGTGACCGGACCTCGCCGCACGACCACCCACGAGCCGTCGAACTCGGTGTGCGCCTCGAGGTGCACGTCGTCCCACGACTCCCCCCCGTCGATCGAGCGCAGCAGCACGCCCTGACGCCCGACCGCGAACACGTTGCCGCGGTTGTCTCCCGAGATCGCCGTCAAATCGACGCCCTCCGGCAGCGGCATGTTGGTCCACGCGCCGCCGGCGGAGCGCCGAAGCACGCCGCACCCGACCGCGAACACCTCCCCCGTCCGGTCCATCCAGCACGCAACCGGCGCGCCGACGCCGCCCGACGCGTGCGCGGCCCAGTGCTCGCCACTGTCGACGCTGAGCGCGGCGCGACCGGACTCATCGACGACCGCCAGCGCGAGCCCGCGCGCGAAGATCGCCCGCGGGCGCGTGAGCGGGAGCACACGCGCGTGAAACCCGTCGGCGGGGTCGGGGCCGTGGCTCACCAACAGGCCCTCGCGCGCGACGACGTGGAACACACCCGCGCGGTCCACCACCGCCCCGACGAGGTCGAGCACGACGTCGAGGCGCACCTCGGCCCACGAGGTGCCAGCGTCACGAGAGTGAAGGATCAACCCGTCGGGTCCGACCGCGATGGCCCGCCCGCCCGGCCCCAACACGACCGCGCGCAGCGGAGGGCCCTCTTGGCGGACCAACCACCAGGTCCGCCCCTCGTTGTCGGAGCGCGCGATGGACCCGTCGCGACCCACCGCCAGCAGCACGCCGTCACGGCCCGTCACCGCGACGAGATCGAACCGCGTCGGGCTGTGCACCCGTACCCACGTGGCGCCGAAGTCGGTCGACCGCACGATGACGCCGTTCTCACCAACCGCGACGACGAGGCCCGACTCCCGAACCCACAGCGCGCGCGCACCCAGCTCTACCCCGACCGCCATCCCGGCACCCCGCGGCCGGCAGTCTACACCCGAACGCCCCGTCGACGGGCACGCGACACGATGGTGACGCGGGCAATACAACACCCTCGTGGCGCGTTGGGTCGGTCGGGAGGGCGGTCGGATGGCATCTCGCGCGATGGTCGTTGGCGAAGCGCGCGCGCTCGGGCGGAGCGTGGCGTCGGGCGCGAAGACGCTGGCCGCGGGCACCGGGCTGTTGTGGGCCCTCGAGCTCGTCGACAGCTTGCTGCTCGGCGGCCGCCTCGACGCGTTCGGCATCCGCCCGCTCGCGGTCGACGGTCTGCTCGGCATCCTCACCGCGCCGTTCCTGCACGGAGGCCTCGGCCACCTCGCGGTCAACACCGTGCCGTTCCTGGTGCTGGGCGCCCTCACCATGACCCGTAAGCGGGTGGACTTCTGGGTGGTGTCGATCGTCGGCGCGTTGACGTCGGGGCTCGGGGCGTGGGTGTTCGGGGGCGCCGGCACCGTACACATCGGCGCGTCCGGTGTGATCTTCGCCTACCTCGGCTTCTTGATGGCGCGCGGCTTCTTCGATCGGCGCCCGCTCGCGATCGTGGTCTCGTTGTTGGTGACCTGGATGTTCGGCGGCCTGCTCTCGCTCGCGGTGCCGCTGGTGGCTGCCGGCATCTCGTGGCAAGCCCACCTGTTCGGCTTCGTCGGCGGCGTGCTCGTCGCGCGCGTGCTCGGCAAGGAGCTCGCGAAGAAGGCGCCGCGAAAGCGCTGATCAGGCGCGCCGCGCCCGAACCGCCGCTTGTACCGCCGGGCCGTCAGCGCGGCCGCCGAGCGCGCGCATGACCTGACCGACGAGGAAGCCGAACGGCTTGTCTTCGCCGGCGCGCCACCGAGAGACCACGTCGGCGTTGGCGGCGAACACGGCGTCGACCGCGGCCGCGACGGCCCCCTCACCCACCGTCCCGAGCCCGAGCCGGGCGAGCACGCCCGCCGCCGACCCGCCGCCACCGAGCGACACGATGGTCGTGAGCACCTCACGCGCCCCTGTCATCGCGACCGCGCCCGCCTCGTGCAAGCCAATGAGCTCGGCGAGGGTCGCTCCCTGCACGCGGACCCCCTCGCGCGCCAGCGGACGGACCTCGTGCACCACCCAACGGGCCGCCGCCGCCGCGGACGCACCAGCCGCTACCGTGTCGACGAAGGTCTGGTCGAATGCGGGCTCTTGCGACAGCACCCACGCCTCTTCGGCCCCGACGCCCGCGGCGACGAGCGCGTCGGCGCGCGGGTTCGTGGCGCGGCGGCGCTCCGCCGGCTCGGGCGCGGCCACGG
>CAIUDO010000810.1 GCA_903897935.1 uncultured Pseudomonadota bacterium | reverse complement strand
GGCACCAGCAGCGCCGTCGGGTTGGCCGCCGGGGCCGCCGCCGCGCTCGCCATCGGCGCCACCGCGCGCGGGGACGCGACCGGCGTCGTCGACACCAGCACGCTCGCGCCGCTCACCGCGCGGGCGCGCGGCGCCCCCGCCGCTGGTGTCGGGTGCGGGGCCAGCGCCGCGGCGATCGGCGTCACCACCTGGACGGTCCGCTGGTGAAAAACGAACGCGCCCAGCCCCTTTCCAGGGACCGGGCGCGGGTGCTCGATGGGGCCGCCAAGCGCGCCCCGTGATCAGGGACGATCAGGGACCGAAGAAGCCGCTGACGATGTACCAGGCGTACATGTCGTACACGGCGGTCGGGCGCTCGGACGCGACCTGGCCGTTCTGCAGGTTGACGACGTACCCGTCGGCGCCGACGACGAGGTTCATGTCGGCGTCGACCTCGTAGGCGAAGCCGTACGAGGTGGAGAGCCAGCTCGCCTCGGTCTTGTCATCGAAGTACACGCCGCCGGCCATGACGTAGGGCTCCCAGTCGGCCTCCCAGTTGTACCCGGCGTCGGCGACGGCGCCCGACAGGCTCGTCAGGATGTCGCCTTCCATCGCCGCCCAGCCGATGTCCCACACCGAGCCGACGAACAGCTCCTTCGGATCCGGGCCGTACGCGGGATCCCAGTCGAGCAAGCCGCCGTTGACGGTCCCACAGTCCGTCTCGACCACCGCGTCCACCGGGACCTGGAGGCCGATGTACGCGTCCATGCCCGCGACGTCCGTGCGGGCGGTCCACTCGGCGTTGGTCGCGGTCGGGAAGGTGTAGACCACGGTGCAGAAGTACCGCGGATCGCCGCTCGTCCCGCGCTCGTCGTACACTTCCATGTAGAACGTCGGATCGTACGGGGTGCCCTCGTAGTTGTAGGCGCCGAACGCCTGCGCATCGGCGTCCCAGCCGACCGACGCGTTGAACGTCAGGTAGTAGGGCACGAGGTAGTCGGTGTCGGTGTCGGTGTCGGAGTCGGCATCGGCGTCGGCGTCGGCGTCGGTGTCCGCATCCGCGTCGGCATCGGCGTCCGCATCGGCGTCCGCATCCGCATCCGCATCCGCGTCCGCGTCGGTGTCGGCGTCGCCGTCGACAACGACCGTCTCGGTCGTGACCTTACACCCGAACGCAAAAACGCTGGCGAGCAGCGCGAGATTCCGCAAAGCCATCTTGGACCTCCTCTCGATGAGACGTGACCGGGTACCCCGGAAGCCGCCGTACCCTAGCGTTACGCGGGGCGAGGGTCAACACGCATGTGCGCTCGCGCCCTCCAGCTGCGTCAACGCCAGAAGCGGTACGCCACCGCGACCAGCAACACGACGGCACCGAGCCACATCATGACCCCCATCACCAGCAGCCACCACGACGCGGCGAAGTAGTCGTCGGATGGTTCTTCCTCGACTTTTGGGGCAACCAGCACGGCGGGCGCGGGCTTCGTCTCGGGGGGCGGTCCAGGATCCGTCAATTCCAGATCTGTGGTCGGCGACGGCTCGGTCTGCGGGACGTGCGCGCGCTCGCGCCCGGTGAGCACGATGCGCTCGTCATCTTCGTCTTCGAGCCCGGGATCTTCGGCGTTCTCACGCCGCCACGCGTCCAGGCTGAAGTCCTTCGGGACCGCCGCCCCCGGATCGACGTGGATCCGCCCGCGCGGCCGCGCCAGCGCGTCGCGACCATCCCTGCGGATCACGAGCTGGATGTCGGTGTCGCCGCGGCCGCTGTCGGTCGCCTCGAGGTCGGCGCCCTCGCCCCGCGCCGCGAGGTTGAGCGCGTGTGTCTGATCGTCGTGATCGTGTTCCTCGCGCCACGACTCCCCCACCGGCGTCCGGGAAACGGCAGGCCCGCTACCCCCTCGAAAGAGGTCGGGGAACGCGCCGCGCGCGGCCGGGGCGAGGTCGGCGAGCACGGCGTCCAACCTGCCGACCCCGGACTCGGTGTGCTCCACCTCGTCGGTGAACTCGGGGAGCTGGATCAGCGGCAAGAACGCGTCGCACGCGGCGGACAAGCTCGGGAAGCCGAGCGAAAAGTCCCCGTCCAAGCCCCATTGCAGGTCGGCGACCCGCGGGTGGTTGGGCGCGCGCTGGCGGGCCCGCTCGAGCGCGCGCGCCGCGTTGAGGGGCTCACCGTTCGCGAGGAAGCGCTCGGCGAGCGCGATCAGCGCGTCGGTGTCGTCTACGTCGTCGAGGCGGGCGGGTGGATCCGGCAGCGGCTGGGCCTCGATCGCGGCGCGGTACAAGGCCTGCGCGTGCGGATCGTCCGGGTCCTCCGAGATCGCGAACTCGACCTCCTGCCGCGCGCGGCGGTGCCACCCGCGACGCAGGAACAGCTCGGCGGTCAGCAAGTGAGCCTCGGAGCCCCCTTCTCCCGACTCCACGACGTCCTTGAGCCGAATCCAGGCGCGGTCGCTCAGCCCGAGCGACAACAACGCGCGCGCCTGCTCCAGGCGCGCCACCGACGTGGGCTCCCCCTGTTCGCTCCACGCGTCGACCAAGCGAATGACGTTCCGAGCGTCGCCCGATCGCGCCAGGTGGAGGACCGCCGCCTCGATGCGACGGTCGGGAACCGTTCGATGCGTCCCAGGGAGGGGAAGGATGGAGCCTCCGCGCGCGCGACTCTACACTGTGGCCGCGCGCGACGGAAGCGCTCACGCCTCCTTGAGGGCCTCGACCAACGCCGGCACGACCTCGAACAGGTCGCCGACGATCGCGTACGCGGCGTGCTCCATGATCGGCGCCGTCGCGTCCTTGTTGATCGCGACGATCACCCGGGAGGTCCGCATGCCGGCGAGGTGCTGGATCGCGCCCGAGATGCCGACGGCGACGTAGAGCTGCGGGTTGACGGTCTTGCCCGTCTGGCCGACCTGCTCCCCGTGCGGCGCGTAGTGCGCGTCGACGGCGGCGCGCGACGCGCCGACCGTGGCGCCGAGGGCGGCACCCAGCGGCCGAATCACCTCGTCGAAACGCTCCTTCGACCCGAGCGACCGCCCACCCGAGACGATGCGATCGGCCTCGGTGAGGTCGACCGCCTGCGACTCGGGCACACGCGACTCGACGACCGTGATCGGATCCGCGACCGCCGCGAACGCGACCTCGGTGACCGCGACCTCGGCCCCACCACCCGCCGGCGCGCCGAAGCTGTTCGGCCGCACGGTGAAGATGCCGATCGCCGCCGACACCCGGGCGTCGACGTAGGCCTTGCCCGAGTACATCGGACGACGGGCCACCAGCGCGCCGCCGTCGGCCCGCAGGTCGGTGCAGTCAGCGACGAAGCCGGCGCCGAGCCGGGCAGCGACGCGGGGGAGCGCGTCCTTACCGGCGTACGAAGCGGGCGCCAGCACGATCGAAGCGCCCACGGCGTCGATCATCGCGGCGACCGCGCCTGCGGTCTGCAGCGTGGAGTATGCGCCGAAGTCACCCGACACCCGGACCGCCCGCTGCGCGCCGTACGCGCCCAGCGACCCCACCGGCGCGTCGCCGATGGTGCCGACCGTGACGTCGAGCCCGAGGGACGCGCCCAGCGATGCGGCCTTGGCGACGAGCTCCGCCGCCGTCTTCCTGAACACCCCGCCGTCGTGCTCGGCGAGGACGAGAATTCCGCTCATGATGTAGCTCCAGACGGTGGGTTCAGAGGACCTTGGCTTCGTCGCGCAGGAGACGGACCAGCTCACGCGCCGCTTCCGCAGCGTCGCCGGGGATCACGCGACCCTTCGGGCGCTCCGGCGGATCCGCGTACGCGGAGAACGTGACGACCGGGGCGAGATCGGCCGCCGACACGCCGAGGGACTCGGGGGTCACCACGCCGACCACCTTCTTCTTGGCGGCCATGATGTCCTTGAGCTTCTGGTACCGGGGCTCGTTGAGCCCGCGCTCGGCCGTGATGACGACCGGGAGCGCACCCGTGACCACCTCTTCGACGCCCCCGCCGACCGCCCGGCTGGCGGTGAAGGTGGCCCCGTCGGTAGAGAACGCGGTGACGACCGACACATGCGGCCAGCCGAGCAGCTCGGCGACCATCGCCGGCACCGCCGACGCCTGATCATCGACCGCGACCTTGCCGCAGAACAACACGCCGAAGCCCTCGGACCGCGCGACCGCGGCGAGCAGGCGCGCCGTCGCGAGCGAGTCGGTGTTCACCGCGTCCACGTGAACGCCGCGATCGACGCCGACCGCCAACGTCTCGCGGAGGACCTTGCCGGCGCCCGCGTCGCCGACCGTCACCGCGACGACCTCGCCGCCGTGGGCCTCCTTCATCCGAGCCGCCTCTTCCACCGCGAACTCGTCGTACGGGTTCACCGTGAACTTGACCTGCGCTGCGTCGATGCCGTCGTTGCCGCTCGTGTACTTGAAGCGGGTGATGGCAGTGTCTGGCGTCGATTTGACGCACACCCCGATCTTCATGTGCCCTCCGATAGGTTGATCGATTGAACCGAAGCGTCGGGGCCACCAGGTGCTCCGACGGACATCCCCCGCACGAACATGCCAGCGATCTGATCGGCGGCGTGCTCCAGCGGGAACCGAGGCGCCTTACGCGCGAGCACCCACTGCACCGCGAGCTCGTCCATCGCCCCGAAGAACGACCACATCGCGACGAACGGGTCCACGTCGGGCAAGAACAAGCCACGCGCCTGACCGTCGCGCACGATGCGCGCGAACACGGCCAGGTACGCCCACAGCTTCTCGGGGCGGTACTCTTTCAGGAACTTGTTCGACTGCCGAAGCTCGACCTGGAGGACCTCGGCAGCCTCGCGGTTGTCGCGCACCTGGCCAAGGTGGAACCGGGCGAACGCTCGAATCTGCTCGCGCGGATCGTCGACGCCGGACAGCGCCTGCTCGAGCCCGACCAGCAGCATGTCCATCTTCTGCTCGAAGACGGACAACAGCAGGTCTTCCTTGTTGCGGAAGTACAGGTAGATCGTGCCATCAGCGACGCCGGCGCGCTTGGCGACGTCGCTCACGCGCGACGCCTGAAAGCCGTTCTCCGCGAACACGGCGATCGCTGCGTCGATGATGCGCTCCCGCTTGTCGGACCGGCGATCCAACGGCGCTCCGTCACCGAATGAACGTTCACTCACTGGAGGCCCCGCAGGTAACGCCGCGCCCGGCGGGTGTCAGCGCCCCGCGCGCCAGCGCGCGACCTCGGCGGCGACATCGGTGATGCCCGTCTTCGCCCAGTCCGCCATGAACGCCTCGTTTCCGGCGTCTGTGAGCTTATGTTGCACCATCGCCGAGAACACCTTGGGCGGGATGGTAGCAACATGGGCGCCGCCCAGCGCGGCCGCCTCGACGTGCGCGACGGTGCGGATCGACGCCGCGAGCACCTGAGTCTTGATGTCGGGGTTCTTGGCGTAGATCGCGGCGATGTCGCGCACGACCTGCATGCCGTCCTGACCGAGATCGTCGAGCCGGCCGACGAACGGCGAGATGTAGGCGGCGCCGGCGCGGGCGGCCAGGATGGCCTGGGCCGGCTGGAAGCACAGGGTGACGTTGCACCGGATGCCGGCGTCGGCGAGCTGCCGCGTGGCGCCCAACCCGGCGGGCGTGAGCGGCACCTTGACGACGACGTGCTCGGAGATGCCGGCGAGCAGCTTGCCCTCGCGGACCATGCCTTCGGTGTCGGGCGCGATGACCTCGGCCGACACCGGCCCGCGGATCAGGTCGCAGATCTCGGCGATGGTCTGCACGAAGTCGCGCCCTTCCCGCGCGATGAGCGACGGGTTGGTGGTGACCCCGTCGAGGACCCCCCAGGCGGCGATCTCACGGATCAACGCGACATTAGCCGTATCGAGGAAGAGCTTCATCGGTGCCCCCAGGTTCGCGGATCGCCGCGGGGCCGCCCCCTAACCGATCTTCCCCGCTGTCGCGCCGATCACCCGACCGGCGGCACCACCCGTCGCGGGATCGCGCACACGCCGCGCCGAACCGGCCGTGGCAGGCCCGAGAGCTCGGAGGCGCCGATGCGATCGCCCGTCTTCGGGTCGACGACGTCGGGCCAGACCTCGAGCAGCGGACCCCACACGAACGGGCGCGCGCGCAAGGCTGGGTGGGGGAGCACCAACGACTGCCCCGCCCGCACCGTGCCCTCGACAACCAACACGTCGAGATCGAGGGTTCGATCGCCCCAGAAGCGGGCGCGACGGCGACCGGCCCGCGCCTCGATCGCGCGGCACACCCGCAAGAGCGCCTCGGCGTCGAGCGCGCACTCAACCACCGCGACGCCGTTGAGGAACCACCCGCGGGCCGAGCCGCCCCGTAGCGGCGGCGTGCGATACCAACGCGAGACCGCCAACAAAGACAAGCCGGGCGTCGCGCCGAGGCGCCGGCACGCGACCTCGAGCGCGCGGCGCCGGTCGCCCAACGAGCTCCCCAAGCCGATCGCCGCTCTCACGTGGCGCGATCCGACGAACTCAAAGCTCGTCGCCCGAAGCGACAGTTGCTTCCTGGGTCGCGGTGGCGGTTACGACCCGCTGGTGCCCGTCGCCGTCGACGTCGCACACCCCGGTGACGACGAACCCCCGCTCGTCCACCGTGACGCGGTAGGTGCCCACCAGCGTCGGCGCGTCCGGAGCGAACCCAAGCCGCTGAAACCCAGGATCGGACGCCCACGCCACCTCGGAGCCGTCCACCTCGAAGCGGGGCCGCGGCGCCCACCCCGTGGCGACGTACTCGCGGTACTTCGCGTAATGGTCCAGCTCTGCCGCTCGGATCTGTGCGACGACCCGCTCGACCTCCGACGCGTCTCCGCCGCCGGATCCCGACAACGCGACGACCAGGAGCACGACGACACCGACCGCGGCCGCGATCAGCACGGCGACGTTGGTTCGGCTCCACTCGGTCATGCACGGCCCCTAAGCGCGGGTGCGACGTAGCGTGAATCGGGGCCGCTCGCACGAGCAGGGACGGCTCTGCGGGGCGCTCGAACCGCCCCAGCGCGGACCGATCAGGCGCGGGTCACCGAGACCGGGTTCCCGTCGCCGCGGAGGTTCTTGACCGTCCGACGCAGGTTGTACGCCACCGCCGCCGTCGACTGGATGCCCTGCACCGCGTACTCCAGCGCGCCCGGGTTCCAGAACTGCCCCTCGATGAGCTCGTGGTCGCGGTCGACGAGGCCCGTCTCCTTCGCCAGCTCGGCGAGGCGGGTGTGCGGGTACAAGCGGATCGGCTGCATCATCAGCAGCGTGAACATGCGCAGCCGCGGCCCCAGGTGCACCTTCGCCTGCGCGAGGAACTTGAGGATCTGGAACAGCGAGCGGGCGTCCTCCCCCGGAGAGTTCAGGAAGAAGCTGTACTCCACGTCCATGTCGAACCGCTTCGCGACCTGGTACGTGTAGACCATGTCTTCGTAGCGGAAGTTCTTGTCGAGGTTGCGCAGCATGCGGTCGTCGACGTGGTCGGGGCTGAACGAGAGCAAGCCACAACCCGCCTTCTTGAGCCAGATCATGAGCTCGTCGGGCAGCGTGTTCCGGTGCTCGTTGAACCAGGCCGACCACTGGACCTGGATCCCGCGGTCCACGATCTCCTTGCAGATGTCGATCGCGTGCTGCGGCGGGATGTTGAAGATCTGGTCGCAGAAGAAGAGCTGGTTGCACTTGTAGTCTTCGACGAGGGACTGCACCTCGTCGACGACGTCGCGCGCGGGGCGCTTCCGCAGCGCGTGGCCGAGCAAGAACGTGTCGGAGCAGTGGATGCAGTGCAGGGCGCAGCCGCGCTTGGCCTGGATGCCGACCGAGACGAACGAGCTCGCGAGGTACGGCGCCGGATCGACGAGGTCGCGCCGCGGGTGCTTGAGCTTCTTGAAGTCCACGGTGGGCGGCGGGCCGCTGTACTTCAGGGTGCCCTCCGCGTCGCGGTAGTAGCAGCCCGGGACCTCCCACGGGCGGTCCTTCTTCGCCAGGAGCTGCGGCAGGCGCTCTTCCGCCTCACCCCACACGCCGACGTCGAGGCCGGGCAGGCGCCGCATGAACTCCTCGGAGTACAACGAGAACGCCGTGCCGCCCGCGATGATGAACGCGTTCGGCAGCACGCGCCGGATCAGCTCGATCGCGCGCTCCTGGGGGGCGAAGTCGTCTTCCATCGAGCCCGGCCGTGCGACCTTGATGTTGCGCAGCGAGATGCCGACGACGCTCGGCTGGAACGTCGTGAGCTCACGCTCGAGCGCGTTGTACGGGTCTTCCTTGAACAGGTTCACGTCGAAGATGCGGACCTCGTGCTCCGCGGGCAGGTGCGCCGCCAGGTACGACAACCCGATCGGGTACACCAGCTCCATGTCGAGCGCGGTGAACGCTTGAACCAGTAGGACTCGATCTCCCATCGTCGTCGCTCCCATGCCGAGGCGCTGACTGTACCCGCGGCGACACCCCAGCCGCGCGCGCAGAACGCAGGAGCGTGACGTACGCTACCCGAAGACCCGGCCCGGGCTCGATAACGCGCCGCGGCGCTGCGGACCGGTCCGCCCCCACCGCGTCAGGGCTCGGCGAGCACGACCGCCACGGTGACCCGGCCGTCCGCGGCCGACTCGGCGACACCGTACGCCGTGAAGTGGCGATCGAGCAGCACTTCGCGCCCCTGCGCCGACCAGACGAGGCCAGCCAGGCAGTCGGCCCGGGTGGCGGCCGAGCACCACACCGCGCGGGTCCCCTGCGCGCGTAACGACGCGGCGACGGCGTCCGGCGAGGCGCCGTCGCGCACCATGGATCGCGCGGCGGCGTCGAGCAGATCGTCGCGCGTCCACGCGGGGAGATCGTAGGCGGCCACCACCTCGGAGAGCCGCTGATCCAACGAGTCGTCGGCGGACGGGAACAACGGCGCGTCGGGCGGGGCCATCCCAGCGTAGACGGGGAACCGGGCGAGCGACACGCCGCTGGCGTCGGTCACCTCGAACAGCCACTCGCCAGGCACCCCGACCGCGACGATCCGGTCCTGATCGAGCGGCAACACCGTGGCGCGCCCCGCCGGATCCGACACCGTCATCGAAGCGCCTGCTGACGCGCTGATCGCGACGCGCCCGCCCGCCGCGGGCACCCGGGGCAACACACCGAGCGGCAACGTGGGCCGCCCGACCACCGCGACCCACACGTCCCGGTTGGCGCCGCGCGCCCGCACGAGGCCGACGTCGGCGGTGGCGGGCACGGTGGACAACCACGCCGCCAGGTCTCCGGGGGGCGGCGCCCCAACGGCCGACGCCCAGCACGACACGTCGTCGATCGGGTACGGATAACCAGCCGCCCACGCCGCTTCCTGCGCGCGCCACCGCGGCACCGGCGCGTCGCAGCCGACGTCGGCGGCCCACAACGCGACCCCGGCGGCCGCGCCGCCGACCGAAGCGTCCCACGCGCGGCCCGCCAGCAGCGCGGCCACCGCCGGATCGGGCGGATCGGCCACCACCCGCGCGTAGGTGCCCGCGACGGGGGCGGGCAGCCGCGGCGTCTCGGCGTAGTCCACCGGGACGACGTGCGCGCAGGCGGCGAGCAACGGGATCAAGGCGCGCTTGCCGGCCACAGGTCGGCGGCCTCGGCGACGCCGTCGGGCCGGATGAACGGCTCGTCGCCGACCTCGACGAGGAGCAGCGGCGCCCCGCCGCGCACCAGCATGCTGTGCCCGTCGCGGAGCCACCGCACGGCGGTGTCGCGATCCACGACCCGCTCCGGCAAGCCGCGCATCCGCACGTGCAGACGCGCGAAGCGGCCCGCCTCCACATGGGCCGAAGTAACGTGGATCTGAGCCATCGAACCTCCCGATGGGCCCAACTAACCGCGGCGACCGCGCGGCGGCGACCTGGCGCTCGGCCCGGGCGCTCAGCTCCCCGTGCGCGCCCGGCGCGTCAGAACGGTCGCGACGCTCATGAACAAGCCGAAGAACCCGAACAACACGCCGACGAGCACGAACCACGACAAGCCGAGGTCGTCGGCGTCCGAGGTACGGAACCCGAGGTTGTACAGGGGGCTCTTGATGTGCTCGATCGCGTCGTCCTTGCCGCGCTCACCGGGCACCGAGAGCTGCTCCCCGGTGCGGATCAGCCCCTCGAAGGCGTAGCGGATCACCATGGTCCACGAGACGGCCTTCGCGAGCACGCCCATGTCCTTGACCTTCACGATCAGACCGCCGAACGTGATCTGCGGGATGATCCACAGCGGCAACGAGCCCACCGCGGCGACGCTCGACGTGAACATCGCCGAGATCATGAGCCCGAGGGCCATGCCCACCCAGCCGGTGAACGTCGCGAGCCCGAGCAGGGCCACCGGGTTGTACGCGTACTCGCCGCCCATCCCGAGGAACACCCAGTTCATCCCCGCGAGCAGGCAGCTCTGCAGCCCGACCATCACCCCGAGCACGAGCACCTTCGACGCCATGTAGGGCGCCACCCCCAGCCCGACCCGGGCCTCCCGCCGCCAGATCGCCCGCTCGGCGATGAGCTCGCGCACCGACCCGGAAGCGCCGAACCAGAACGACGACAACGCGAGCATGAACAACATCGCGACGTCGGGCTCGGGGAACACGATGATCATCGCCACCGCGAGGATCGGCGCCTGCGCCATGAGCACCGCCGTGCCCCAGGCGTCGCGGATCTTGACCCGGGCGTACCGACCCGTCAGCGTCGCGAGCTGCAACATCCAGCTTCGACGCACCTTCCGGCCCGCGACGACCGAGCCGGTCGCCTTGAGGTCGTCGAGGCCGAGCACGTGCTCCCGGGTGCGCACGAACTTGCGCCACGCGTTGCCTTCCCGGTACTTGTTCGCCCACTCCCGCGGTGACAGGTCGGGCAGGCGCGCGAAGATCTGGTCCGCCGACGACACCCCGAACCACGCGCACGCCTGATCGGGCGGCCCGAACCATGCGACCCGCCCCCCGGGCGCCAGCACCAGCAGGTGGTCGACCATCGACAGCACCGACGGCGTGACGTCGTGGGTGACGAGGAACACGATGCGGCCGTGGTCCGCGAGCTGCCGCACCAGCGACACGATGTCCTGGGCGGTCTGCGGGTCGAGGCCGCTCGTAGGCTCGTCGAGGAACAGCACGCGTGTGCTCTGCGTGAGCAGCTCCTGGCCGAGGTTCACGCGCTTGCGCTGACCGCCGGAGATGCCGCGCCGAACGGCGTCTCCGATGCGGGACCCGCGGATGTGGTCGATGCCGAGCTCGTCGAGCACCCGGTCGACGCGCTCGCGGATCGTCGCCGCGTCGACGTCGCGCGGGAAGCGCAGCCGCGCCGAGTAGTACAGCGCCTCCTCGACCGTCAGCTCGGGGTGCACGACGTCGTCCTGGGGCACGATCCCCACGATCGACCGGTCGTTCGCGAGCAGGGTGTGGAAGTTCTCGCCGTCGAGCAGCACCTGCCCAGAGTCGGCCGGGGCGATCCCGGCGATCGCGTTGAGCAGGGTGGTCTTGCCGGCGCCCGACGGCCCGACCATGGCGATCACCTCGCCCGAGAACACCGTGAACCCGACGTTGTCGAGCAGCGTGACGTCGCCGATCTTACGCGTGAGGTCCCGCACTGAGAGCGCCGAGAACGACTCGGTGCCGAACGCGGTGAGCGCCGACCCGTCGCGGTCGAGCGACAACGTGTACGGCCCGACCCGCAGCACATCGCCGGGCCGGAGCGGCGCTGACGCGACCGAGTTGCCGTTGACGACGGTGGGGCGGCCGCTCCCGAGGTCCTCGACGCGCCACCCCCCGTCCCCGCGGCGCAGCTCGGCGTGCCGAGGCGCGACCTGGGGGTCGGGGAGCTGCACCCCCGCCGCGGACGAGCGACCGATCACGTACCGGTCCGACGTCAGCTCGAACCTGAAGTCTCCCGCGGCGTGGCGATGGTCGTGCTTGCGGAACAACGCGCCGACCAGCACCGGGTCGACCCCGAGGTCGCGCGCCATCTGCTGCAGGCGCCCGATCTCCTGGCGGTCGATCAGCCCGTCCACCGCCGCGACCGCGAACAGGTTGTCGAGCAGCAGCAGCGCCTCGGCGGCGCCGTACCGCTCGGCGAACATGGTCAGATCGAGCGACTCCGCGAGGGCAGCGCGCAGCGCCTCCTCTTCGGCGTGGCCGAACCGCTGGCCGAACGCGTGGAGCTCGAGCGGCCGCACCACCGCGCGCGCCTCCGGCGACAACGCGAGGTCGATCAGCAGGTCCGCTTGCCGCTCGTCGAGGTTCGTCCGCGCCAACACCGCGGACCGCATCGCGTCGCGCGCGGACAACGACACATCTTCGGGCAACACCCGACCGAGCAGCGACGCGAACGCAGCCGCGAACTCGATGTCATCGGTCGGGATCTGGTCCACGGCCGCGCCGAGCGCCTCCCGGAAGCGTCCGGACAACGAGGCCGTGAACATCAGCGCCCTCCCGACCTACCGGTACGTCACCGCCATCGACACCGAGCCGTCCGACGAGCCCGCCGCGAGCTCACGGGCGTGGAGGACGATGTAGTACGTAGCCGTCTTTTCGGGGGTGAAGGTGATCACCGGCTGCCGGTTGCTCGTCTCGTCGCGACGAACCACCTGCCCTGCGAGGTCGTAGAGGTAGACGTCGACGTTGGCGAAGTGGTCGTCGCCGCAGGTCTCGATCTTGTACTCGTTGCCCTTGTAGAGCGTGACCAGGTAATTGCGGGTTCCACCGAGGTTCAGCGTGGTGGTGGCCATGGTGCGGATGCCCCAGCCCTCCGCGTAGCCGTCCCACACCTTGGTGCGCAGGCAGGCCTCAGCCGCCGAAGTGTCGCCCGCCTGGGCGGGCGCGCCCGCCAGCAGCACGAGACCGAACCCGAGCGCGAACAAACGTCCGACCATCTTCGACCTCAGAGCAGTGCGAGGACATCGTCGGTCGTCTTGATGACGGTGTCGATGTCTTCGGCGGTGAACGAGCCTTCCTTGGTCGACAGCCCCTTGAGGACCTGCAGCGACGCGTCGAGCTTCTCGGTGATCGCGGCGGGCGCCTTGTCGGAGCCCTCTTCCTTGACGTACCGGATGAAGTAGTCGACGACCGCCGGCTGCTTCAGGAGGTTGTCCGCGGCGGCCGGGTTGTTCGCCTGCTTGCACGCCTTCGCGACGAGGTTCGCGCCCTCGAGCCACGAGCCCGCCTGGATGAGCGGAACCACGCGGACCTGACCGTTGAACTCGAGCTCGGGGATGACGGCGCCCGACAGCTCGTCGAGCTCCTTGAGCAGGTTCTCGCGGGTGATCGCGTCGCCCTGCACGCGGCCGGAGATGTCGTCGATCGTGTCGATGATGTCCTGCCCGCCGTTGAGCTGGGTCATCCCAACCTTCACCTTGTTCAGGTTGGCGACCATCTTCTCCTTCTCGGCGTCCTTCACGGTGAGGAGCAGGTCGGCGATGATGACGCCGGTGCGCACGGCGGCGTTGTCGAGGTTCTGGTTGCGCACGTCGATGTCGCGCTCGACGATCAGCGTGGCGAGCTGGGTGTTGAGGCCCGCGGCGTCGAGCGCCTTCTGGGTCTCACGGACGGACGGCACGAGGCCGGCGTCGTCGTCCGACTTCAGCGCCGCCGGATCGATGGCCTCGAGCGGGGGAGCCTCGTTCTTCACCGGCTCTGCGGGGGGCGCCTCGACCGGCGGCGGCGGCGGCGCCTCTTCCGTGCAGCCCGCGAGCCCGCTCAACAACACCGCGAACAACAATCCGGTACCAAAGTGAGCCATCGTGTCCCTCATGGTCGCGAGTACGGTCAGGGGCGCGGCCCGCCCCCATGAATCCGGGCGCGGAGGCTAGCGCAACGCCGCACCCAGGTCAAACGTCGCGCGTCCGATCCGCGGTCAGAGGATCCCGCCGCAAACGAACAGCATGCCAGGCGGCTCGACGACGGGCTCGGCGCGGATGGGGAGCTGCGCCGCGTGCACCACCCGGCGGAACGCCTCGCGGGACCTCCGGATGGTCGGCCACGAGAGCAACCACGAGACGAGCGCCTCGTCTTGGTCGGGCGCCATCGCGGTCACCAACACCGTCCCGCGCGGGCCGACCAGCCGCCCGGCGAACGACAACACGCCCGACGCGACCGGATCCGGCAGGTACTCGAGCAAGCCGCTCACGACGACGACATCGCAGGGATCGTGCGCTACCCGGGACGGGGCCTGGCCGACCCGGACGACGTGGTCCTGCACCGGGACGAACCGCACGTTGGCGTCGCCGACCGCCGCCCGGGCCGCGACGAGCTGCTCTCGGCTGGGATCCACCACGGTCAGGACCGTGCCGGGCCGCCCGATCGCGGCGGCGAGCCGACCGACGAACGCCGGTGTGCCCGGATCGAGCAAGGTCACGCGGCGCGTCCCGGCCGGGGGCAGCGACGCGTCGGTCAGGCGCACGATGGGGTCACGGATCGCCCGCAGCGCGCGCAGCGTAGGCCGGTCGAGCAGCCAACGATCGATGGTCCGGCCGAGGGCGCCGTCGCCGCCGGGCACGCCGGCGTGAACGTGCGCGAGCACGTCGCCCGATCCCGCGGCCGCGCCGTTGCGCCGTAGGCACAGCGCCGCCAGCGCGGAGCGCACGAGGTACGGGTGCAGCTCGCGGGTGACCACGCTCGCCGCCGCCAGCGCGTCGTCGAGCTCGGGGTGGGCCGCCTGCAGCTCGAGCAGGTCGGACTCGAGGCGGGCCAGCACCGGGATGACCGCGGTCGCGTCGCTCCGCTCGGTGCCCCACTGCGCTTCCACTTGGAGCAAGCCGGCCTTCGCACGATCGGCCACCGCGAAGGCATCGGCGCGCACGACGCGGCTGGGGCTGGACGCGTCTCCGGAGGCGACCGGGGACGCGCCGGACCGAGGCCCGGAGGCCGAACGATCGCGCAGGCGGGTCGCGGCGATGCGCGCGAGGGTCTCGAAGAAGTCGGCCGCCAGCGCTGGGTCCCTGGACAGCAGCGCGCGCAGGTCCTCGCGGCCCCACCGGAGCACGACGGTGTCAGTGGTGGCGCGCACGTCGGCCGAGCGGGGCGCGTCGTCGAGGAAGCCGAGCTCTCCGACGACAGTGCCCGGCTCGAGGCACGCGAGCACCACCTCGGGGGTGCTGCGCGCGTCGACCACCTCGAGCGCGCCGGAGCGCAACAAGAAGATGTCGCCGCCGGGCTCGCCGCGCCGCATCAGGTGGCGGCCGCGCGCCACCGGCACGGACACCGCCGCCGATTCGAACCGCTCCCGGTGTTCGGGCGCCATCTGGTCGAGGAAGCTCATGGCCGCATGCTACTCGTTCGCCGGGAACGCACGCAAACCCGGAGGGGGCTTCAGGCGTCGGCCGCCCACTGGCCGCCGCCGACCGGGTGCGCGAGCCCGTGGCCCCGCAGGTACGCGAGGATGCTGCGCACCTGGATCGCCGCGATCCGCTGCCCGGCCGGCGGAAGCTCCGGGTAGACGATCGCGGCGATCTCGGCTGGATCCGCTGCTCCGGCCCGATCGAGCGCGGCGCGCACCTGCTCCGTCCGGGCGTGGCGGTGCGCGATGTACATCGACAACAACGCGTCGGCGTTCGTGAGCACCGGCCCGTGCGCCGGCATCAGCGCCGTCGGGCCGGCCCGCCGCATCAGCTCCAAGCTGGCGAGGTATTGCCCGAGGTCGCCGTCGGCTGGATCGATCAGGATGGTGCCCACCCCGGCCACCATGTCGCCAGCGATCATCTGCCCCGACGCCCGGTCGTGCAGGACGAGGTGCCCAGGCGCGTGGCCTGGCGTGAACAACGCGTGCCAGGTGATGCCGCCCCAATCACACGGGCCCGGCGCGACCTCGACGTCGACCGTGAACGGCACGCGCTCCGCGGTGATGCGGTGCGCCGCGATGACCGGCCGCGGGCCGTCTTCGGCGAGGGCGTCGGCGAGGGCGACGACGCCGCCGACGTGATCGTCGTGGTGGTGGGTCAAGAACAGGCGCTCGACGCGGACGCCGTCACGCGCCCGCGCGCGCAGCGCGGCGATCAAGCGGGCCTGCTCGTCCGGCCACGGACTCGCCGGGTCGACCACCGTCAGCGCGTCGTGCCCCAGGATCCACGTGTTCGTGTGGGTCGCGGGCGGCAACGTCGGCGTACGCAGCGCGATCCGCCCCACGCCCGGCCCGACGGGCTCGATCAACCGACGCCCCGAACCACGAACCAGACGACCATCATCACCAACATCACCACGACGAGCCCGACCGCGACCCGACCAACCTGGAACGGTGTTTGCTCGGGCTTTTGCTGGGTGGAGCCAAACGCGAGCCCGTCGTCCATGGCGTCGCTCGGCGCGACCACAGGGCTCGGACCGGCCGCCGCGCCAGCCGAGGCGCGGGCCGCGGCGCCGAAGTCGCCGAGCGCGGG
>CAIUDO010000809.1 GCA_903897935.1 uncultured Pseudomonadota bacterium | reverse complement strand
CGGCGCCGGCGGCACCCTCGACGACGCGGCCCAGCTCGCCCGGTGGCTCGACGCGATCGTCACGCCGGCCGGGGTCCCGGCGGTGCCCCCCGAAGAGGCCCGCGCGCTCGCCTTCAAGGCGCTCGACGCCCCGATCGCGCCGGTCAGCGCCGACGTCGGGGGGCGGCTCGTCGGGCTGGCGGACGTGGCCGCCGCCGCCGAGGCCTTGGCGGGCGACGTCGGCACGCTCCCGCGCACGTTGCCGGGCGGCATGACCCTCACCGAGGGGTGGTCGGCGTTCGTGCTGGTCGCCGCGGGCAAGGCGGAGGGGGGCGTGGTCCGGCTCGGCGCCCTCGGCGGGCCCGAGGTGGCGTCCCGCACCGCGCTCACCGGCCCGACGACCCTCCCCCAAGCCGACATCGTCGCGACCGCGCGCGCGATCGTCGCCGCGCCCCCCGACCGCATCCCGGCCGCGTTGCCGTTCGGCGGCGTCTTGCTCACCGCGGCGGAGTCGCTGCTCGCGTTCGCCTCGGTGGCGCGCGGAGAAGCGTCGGCGGTCGTCTCGCCGGTCGGCGTCCCGGAGCCGAACATGCCCGGGCTCGGCTGGGGCGACGCGACGGTGCCTTAACGGTTAGAACCGGGATCCTTGGTAGGACCGCCCGGCGACGTCTCGTCCCCGATGGCCCGCTCGACGATTTGTGAGGTACGCACGTGCCGGAGCCCAGGCGCTATCGGGTGATCGATCTCGTCGGGAGCGGCGCGATGGGCCGCGTCTACCGCGCCGAGTACGTCGCCGACAGCGGGTTCCGCAGGATCGTCGCGCTCAAGATGCTGCGCGGGGACACCGCGGGCGCGAACGCGTCGCCGCGGCTGCGCGACGAGGCACGCATGCTCGGCCGCCTGCGGCACCGCGCGATCGCGAACGTCGACGACCTGCTGCAGCTCGACGGCCAATGGACCATCGTGATGGACTTCCTGGAGGCCATCGACTTGCTTAGGGTGCTCGCCGATCATGGGCCGATGCCGCCGTGCGCGGTCGCGGGTGTGGTCGCCGAGGCCGCGGCGGCGCTGCACGCCGCCTACACGTGGCCGGACGGCCGAGGCGGGACCCTCGGGCTGCTGCACCGCGATCTCAAGCCGAGCAACTTGCTCGTGAGCCCGCACGGCGAGACGTTCCTGGTCGACTTTGGCGTCGCCCGCGCGGACGTCGACCGCGAGGCGCGCAGCGAGGGCGCCCACGTGGGGTCGTTGGGCTACGTCGCGCCCGAGCGCGCCGAGGGCATCGACGTGCCCGCCGGCGACGTGTACGGCCTCGGCGTGGTCGCCTACGAGCTGCTCACGGGCGAGGCGTTCGGGCGGGTGGTGGGCGTGGGGCGCACCGACGGCGGCGCGAGCGCGCGCTACGACACGATGCGGGCGAAGGCGGAGTCCCGCCTCGGCGCGGTGGCGCCCCCGCTGCGCGACCTCGTGCTCGCGATGCTCTGCTTCGAGCCCGAGCGACGCCCCAGCGCGCGCGAGGCGGCGTCGGCGGCGCGGGCCGCGGAGCGGGTGTTGCCGGGCCCGGACCTCGCAGACTGGGCGGCGGAGTCCGTCCCACGACTGATGGCGCGCGTGCGGGCGCCGACGATGGACCCGCTGGTCGGGCGCACGCTCGCCGAGGCCGCCGCAGCCCCGCCGTCGATCCCCAGGCGCGCGTTGCCGACGTTCGACGGCGCAGGCGCGACCATCAACAACATCCTGCGGATCGGCGCGACCCCCGAAGACGAAGCCGAGGAGGCCGCCGCCGACGTCCCGTCGCCGGCCCGCCCGCCGCGGCGCCGAAGCGTCGTGCCGCTCGTCGTCGTGACCGGGCTCGTGCTCGCCCTCGCGGCGCTCGGCGGCGCCGCGGTCGTCGCGGTCGGCGTCGCGGTGTTCTTCACGTTGTTGCGGTGAGCCGTCACCGACGGGGCCCGCCGCGAGCTGCGGAACGGATCAAGGCCGTCCGCGGATTCGCGCCGGACCGGGCCCCACTTCCGTTATCCGCCCTCCCGGCGGTCGCTTCGGATCGTCCTCCGTCTCCCTTGGTCGGTGCGGGGCCGTGCGTCGCGCGCGGAGGCGCCATAAACGAGCGCCCCAACCCGAGGTGCCCGTGAACATCGAAGGCGTCCACCACCGTACCGTTCGCTTAGATGGTCGGACCGTATTGCTGATCGACCAGCCGCTGCTCCCGCACCAGTTCCGGATCGCGGAGATGGGCGACCACCGGGCCACCGCCGAGGCCATCCGCACGATGGTCGTGCGCGGCGCCGGCGCGATCGGGGCCACCGGCGCGTGCGGGATGGCGCAAGCGGCGCTCGAGGCCCCCGAGATCGGGTTCCACGACTACGTGTCCGCCGCCGCGAACTTCTTGCGGGAGACCCGCCCGACCGCCCAGAACCTGTTCTACGGCATCAACACGGTGCTCGAGGCCATCGCCGCCCAGGGCGATCACCTCGCCGCCGCGCGCGAGGCCGCCGTCGCGGCCGCCAACGCCGTGTGTGACGACGACGCGGCCTGCTGCGAGGCGATCGGCCAGCACGGCAAGGGCCTCATCCTCGACGGCATGCAGGTCAACACCCACTGCAACGCGGGCTGGCTGGCCTTCGTGGACTGGGGCAGCGCGTTGTCCCCGATCTACGCTGCGCATCGCGACGGCCGCCGCGTCCATGTGTGGGTCGACGAGACCCGCCCGCGCGGCCAGGGCGCGATGCTCACCGCGTTCGAGCTCGGGCAAGAGGGCGTCGACCACAGCGTGATCGCCGACAACGCGACCGGCTGGCTCATGAAGCAAGGTCGCATCCAGCTCACGATCGTCGGGTCGGACCGCATCGCGGCCAACGGCGACGTCGCGAACAAGATCGGGACGTACTCGTCGGCGGTGTGCGCCAAGGCGAACGGCGTCCCGTTCTACGTGGCGGCGCCGACCACCACGATCGACCCGAATTGCCCGACCGGCGGCGACATCCCGATCGAGGAGCGCAGCGGCGACGAGGTCGGGTTCACCTGGGGCTGGTCCGACGACGGCGTGTTCGCGCGCGTGCGCACCATCCCGCCGAAGGGCACCCGCTGCCGCAACCCCGCGTTCGACGTCACTCCCGCGGAGCTCATCGCCGGCATCATCACCGAGAAGGGCATCGTGCCGGCGAGCCGCGAGGGCATCGCGTCGGTCGCGCGGCGGTAGCCCCTAGGCCTTGAACAAGCGGTCAGCGGTCAGCGGTCAGCGGTCAGCCCGGTCAAAGTTATGCATCGCTCAGCGGGCTCGGTCCGCAATGCCCTTCAGGCTGCTAGGCCCAAAACAAGCGCAGGGCCGAGCCATCAGCCATCAGCCATCAGCCATCAGCCCTCAGCCATCAGCCATCAGCTTTCAGCTTGACAATGGCGCG
>CAIUDO010000808.1 GCA_903897935.1 uncultured Pseudomonadota bacterium | reverse complement strand
GGGTGGCGGCGGCGACGAGGTCGAGCAGCTCGCGGTCGCGTCGGCGAAGGACGCGCCGCTCGTCGTCGGTCAGGTCGTAGCCCGCCATCGCCGCGTCGGGCTCGCGCTCGAGGGCGTCGCGGAAGGCGTCGTCGAGCGCGGCGCGCACCAGCAGGTCTCCGATCGTTCGTGCCACGGCGCCCCCCTGACGCGATGCTACCGCGGCGCCGGGCGTCGTCGGCGTCGGTGGGTTACCTCCGAGGTAGGGGGCTCCGTGAAGCAGCGCCCCAACCTCTGGCTCGTCGCCGCGCTGAGCGCGTGTGGCCCCGCCGATCGAGAGACAGCCCCGCGTGACGCCGCCACCAGCGCGGAGTTCACGGTGTCCGGGCGCACGTGCGACGCCATGACCGAATTGTGGCTGGAGGGCGCGCTGGTCTACACGCAGGTCATGATCGATGGCGCCTTCGACGAGACGGTGGGCACCGTCACGGATGGCGAGGGGCGGTGGACCCTCGACCGCCTGCCTGCTTCGCAGGGCATGTTCGACGTGATCGTTGTGAATGGCTACGACATCGTGGAGACGCACAGCGTGCTTAGCCCAGCGGACGGCGGCGAGCTCGTACTACGGGAACCCGCGTGCTTCGACCCCCCGAAGGTGGACGTCGTCACCGCCACGTGGGCCGATCCGCGGGCGGTGCTCCAGGTGTACGAGATCCCGGCCAGCGCGCTGATCGACGGCGCGTCGTTGCCCGCGCTCGACGCGTGGCTCTCGGCGCTCACCATCACCGAGACCGACGTCGTCGTGATGGGCGCGGGCGCGCTCGACGTGTTCGGGCCGTCGTCGCCGATCGTCGACCCGTCGACCGCTGCCGGCAACGCGGCCAGGCTGCGTGGCTTCGTCGAAGCGGGCGGCACCCTGGTGGTGACCGACGGGACGTACCAGGTCGTCGAAGCGCTGTGGCCGGACCAGCTCGACTTGTTCGGCGACGACGCGGAGCCCGGCGTGGCCGCCGTCGGCCCCGCCACCACGCTGATCACCTCCGAGGGCCCGCTGCCGATGGCCGCGGGATGGCCGGTGGTGGTGGCCACCGGGGCTGGCGCCACCACGCTGTTGGCGGCCGAGGTGACCGTCGATCAGGGCCTCGTGCAGACGCCCGTGCCGGGGGCGGCGCTGCTCGTCACGTTCGCCGCCGGCGGAGGGCGCGTCGTGTTCATCGCCTGGGAGCTCGACGCGGCGTGGAGCGAAGCCGTCAGCGACCTCGTGTTCCCCACGGTCATGCCACACAAGCAGGGTTGAAGCCGCCTGGGTGCTCGCAGGCTTCGCCGCGATAGCAAGGCGCACCAACCAGGAGCGTCTATGCACATCGGCGTCATCGGATCCGGAACGGTCGGACAGACCCTCGCGCGCGGCCTCGCGGCGGCGGGCCACGAGGTGCGCATCGCGAGCCGCTCGGGCGACAAGCTCGCCGAGTTCACGGCCGCGAGCGGCATCACCGAGGGCACCTTCGCGGACGTCGCAGGCGGCGCCGAGTGCGTCGTGCTCGCCGTGCAGGGGGGCGCCGCCGAGGCGGTCGTCCGGGAGCTCGCGCCGCTGCTCGCCGGCAAGGTCGTGCTCGACACCACGAACCCGATCGCGGGCCCGCCGAAGAACGGCATGCTCCCGTACTTCACCGGCGCGAACGAGTCGTTGCTCGAGCGCTTGCAAGCGGCGGTGCCCGAGGCCCGGTTCGTGAAGTTCTTCAACTCGGTCGGCGCCGGCCTGATGGTCCACCCGTCGTTGCCCGGCGGCACGCCGGCCATGTTCTTGTGCGGTGACGACCCGGAGGCCCGGCGGATCGCGGCCGGCTTGTGCGAGGCGTTGGGGTGGCAGCCGCAAGACGTCGGCGCCGCCGCGCTCGGCCACGCCGTCGAGGCGCTGTGCCAGCTCTGGTGCGCGCCAGGCTTCGCGCACGGCGACTGGGCCCACGCCTACGCGGTGCTGCGGCCCTGATGTCGGGTCGCCGTGGGTCTCGGAGCCGCGAGGCCCGGGAGCCGCGACGCGAGCAATCGACCTCGAACTTGCGTAGGGCCGGAGCAATCCGCCTTCAACTTGACAGCGGCGCCGAGTCCGGTCCGTCGGCGGTCGTCGCCCCGTGGCTCCCGCGTCGATTATGACGCTTCGTCGGTACAGGCGGCGGGCGCAGTCCGCTGGCCGGTGCCCGTGTCAAGTTGAAGCGGGATTGCTCCCCCCGGACGAACGTTCGAGCGCGATTGTTCCTGCGCTCGGTCGCGCCGCGATCAACGTGCCTCGCCGGACCGCCGATCGGCCGACTATCGTGCCCGATCCGCTGGCCACACCATGGGCATGCCGATGACCGGCAGGTACGCCACGAGCTCGGTTTCCACGACCGCGGCTGGCTCGCAGCCTGAAGGGCATTGCTCCCGTCGCCCGCTGGCGGGTCCCGCGCGAGGACGACGTCGCTCCTCGGTCACGTGCTCCAGCACGCTCCCTCCTCGCGAACGGCTCG
>CAIUDO010000807.1 GCA_903897935.1 uncultured Pseudomonadota bacterium | reverse complement strand
CCTCCGTCTCCCTTGGTCGGTGCGGGGCACTGGCTGACGCCTCCGCCGCGAGCTTCGAACCCGATCACGGGTGCCAGCGGATTCGCGGCGGACCGGGCCCCACTTCCGTTGTCCGCCCTCCCAGCGGTCGCTTCGGATCGGCCGACTTCGTGGGACGTACCTCCGTCTCCCTTGGTCGGTGCGGGGCACTGGCTGACGCCTCCGCCGCGAGCTTCGAACCCGCTCACGGGTGCCAGCGCCCTCCCAGCGGTCGCTTCGGCTCGGCCGACTTCGTCGGACGAACCTCCGCCTCCCTTGGTCGGCGCGCGGTCTCTCCGTCCGGAGCGAATTTCGCTCCGGACGCGCCGCCAGCCGTCGACGTCCGACACCGGAGGTGCCGCGCGGTCGGCGCGGCGCGACCGAAGCGACCCCACCACAACTAAGGATCCAGCGTTGGCGCCGGCGCGAAGCACGACACGACCTCCGTCACCGTCGCGAGTAAATCTAGACCGATCGTGCCGATGCCTCAGCATCTAGAGGTTTTTTCTTAGCGCTCGCTCCACGTGCGAACGCTCCTCTTACGATAAGTCGAAGCGCGAAGGGACTTGTTCGACGCGCGGCGGCGAAGCCCTCACTCAACAGTGCCCCGGATGTCCAAATGCGCATCGTACTGGCAGACGACCACGCGCTCATGCGTCACTGCCTGAAGATCTGCCTGTCCAGCCACCCCGATCTCACCGTCATCGGGGAGGCCGCGGACGGCGAGCAAGCCCTGCGGATGGTCGCCGACCTCCAACCAGACGTGCTCGTCGCAGATGTCAGCATGCCGCGAATGAACGGGATCGAGCTCACGAAGCGTGTGACCGAGTCGCACAGCGACGCGTGCTCGGTGCTGGCGCTGTCGATGCACAGCGAGCGAGAGTTCGTCCGGGAGATGTTCCGTGCCGGGGCGTCCGGATACGTCGTGAAGTCGGCCGCCTACGACGAGCTGGTGCTGGCCCTGCACACCATCGCCGACGGCGGCACCTACGTGAGCCCCGCGGTAGCGGCGGTGCTCGTCGACAGCTTCATCAACCCGGACACCGTGGCGTCGGAGATCGCGGGCCTGACCGAGCGCGAACGCACGATCCTCGGCATGGTGGCGGGCGGCCTGAACACCAAGGAGATCGCGTTCCGCCTCGGGCTCTCCGACAAGACGGTCCACGCGTTTCGCAAGCGCCTGATGAACAAGCTCGACGTTCAGAGCGTCGCCGAGCTGACCAAGATCGCGATCCGGTGCGGCCTGACGGTATTGCAGTGAGGATCCTCGTCACCGGCGCGTCGAGCGGGTTCGGGGCGCTGATCGTCCGCTCGTTGGTGGCTGCGGGGCACCGCGTCGTCGCGGGCATGCGCGACCCAGAGGGCCGCAACGCCGCCGCCGTCGCCACGCTGCATGCGTGGTGCGAGGATCGCGGCTGCCGTGAGCGAGTCGAGGTGGTGCGCCTCGACGTGACGAGCCAGGCGGACGTCGACGCGCTGATCGGCACGTTCGACGTCGTGGTGCTCAACGCGGGCGTCGCCGCTGCCGGCCTCACCGAGACCTTCTCCGCCGACGTGGCGACCCGGATCTTCGCGGTCAACGTCGTCGGCAGCCAGCGCGTGCTGCGATCGGTCCTCCCGGGCATGCGCGCGCGGCGTCGCGGGCTGGTCGTGTTCATGGGCAGCGCGCTCGGCCGCGAGGTGACGCCGTGCCTCGGCCTGTACACAGCGTCGAAGCACGCGATCGAGGGCCTCGCGGAGAGCTACCGGTACGAGCTCGCACCGCTCGGGATCGACGTCTGCGTGGTGCAGCCAGGGACCTTCCCGACCACGTCCATCCTCGCCAATCTGCTGCCGGCAGACGACCCGTCGCGCGCCGACTCCTACGGGCCGGTGTTGACCGTGCCCGGCGCCGTGTTCGGCGCCATCCAGCAGATGGTGGAGGCCGGCATCAGCCCGGACCCACAGCTGGTCGCTGACGCGGTGCTCGACTTGGTCGGCGGCCCGCGCCCCGCCCGCGTGATCGTCGATCCAAACGGAACGGGTGGCGCGGCGCGCATCAACGCAGTCGCGCGCTCGGTGCAGGCCGAGGTGCTCGCGGGGATGGGGCTCGACTGGCTCGACCCCGAGACCAGCCGCACGCGCCGCGGTCACCCGGTCGAGACGATCATGCACGCCATCCTCGCCGAGACCCCGCTCGTCATCTACGCGAAAGACGTGGAACGGCGCTTCGTCCTATCCAATCGCAGGCACGCCGAGCTGTTGGACCTCCCGAGCGGGGCCATCCTCGGGCGCACCGACACCGACCTGCTCGGGGAGGACGCGGCCGCGATCGAGGACGTGACCCGCGGCGTGCTCACGTCGGGCGTCCCCGACGCGAGCGAGTACGAGCTGATGCTCGGCGGAGAGCAGCGGATCTTCCTCGAGACCATCTTCCCGTTGCGGGATCGGGACGGGGCCCTGCTCGGGGTCGGCGGGATCGCTTCGGACATCACCGCGCGGCGCCACCTGGAAGACGAGGTCCGGCGTAAGTCCATTGATGTGCGGGTCGCGCGCGACCGCCTCCAAGCGATGCTCGACGCGATCCCGGACCTCGTGTTCACCGTGGACGAGCACGGCAGCTTGTCGTGCGTGAAGCTTGAGGCGACCGACGACCTCGCCGTGAGCCCGGAGGAGGCCGAGGGGATGTCGATCTTCGACATCCTCCCGAGGGCTGCCGCCGACGAATTCGTCGTCGCGATGCGGCGCGCCATCGCAGGCGACGGGCCGCAGACGGTTCGGTATCGTCTCACGGTGAAGTCGGGACCGGCAGAGTTCGAGGCGCGCATCGCGCGCCAGGCCACCGATCGCGTGACCGTGATCGTGCGGAACATCACCGCGCAGGTCACCGCGCGGCGCTTGATCGAGGAGCATCGCGAGCGCCTGCTCCGCCTCGCGACCCAGCAAAACAACACCGAGGAGGTGCTTCGAACCCGCATCGCGGCCGAGGTGCACGACGGGGTCGCGCAAGAGGTCGCGATGGCGCGCATCCTCATCACGAAGGCGGCGGCCGACGCGCCAGCGCTCACCGATATGCTCGGGCTCGCCGCAGACATCCTCGACGGTGCCGTGAAACACATCAACGAGCTCATCGTGGAGATCAGCCCGCCCGCGCTTCGTACGTTGGGCCTCGTCCCTGCGCTTCGAGACGCCGCCGAGCGCATCGCGGCACGTCACGGACTCGCCATTGACTTCGACGCGCCGCTCGTTGCCCCCACGCTGACGAAGGACGAGACCACGGCGCTCTACTGGAGCACCCGGGAGCTGATGACGAACGTGGCCAAGCATGCGCGAGCCACCCGAATGGCGGTCCAGTTCGTCGCCGACCCGGCGTACGTCGCGGTCACCGTCCGGGACGACGGGTGCGGCATCTCCGCCGAGTCACCGCCGACCTCCGGGGGCGGATTCGGCATCTTCGGAGCGCGGGAGCGGCTTCGGCTGCTCGGCGGCGACCTCGAGGTCATGTCGCTTGACGTGGGAACGTTGGGCAAGGCGTTCCTCCGAACCCACAGGTCGTGAAGCGGGGCGGACGCTGCGCGGTCTAATGAGGGAGCGCGAGCGGCACCGACGCGGCCCAAGCGGCTGCAACGCGGACGACGGCGGCGCGGAGCGCCGCAGCGGTCGTGTGCACCTTGTCGAGGACCGCGAACACCGGCGGCCGCTGCGGATCTTCGAGCAGTCCTGATGACCGCTTCGGAGGATGATCAACGGGGGGGCCCCCAACGATCGGTCTCCATGACGACGTCGACGATCGCGACCGCGATGTCGGGCCACCGCGCACACGCCGCCTGGGCCGCCCGCATCGACGCGGCCCCGTGCAGCGCCAGCTTGGATCAGCACTCCTCTTCACGCGCCGGAGCACGAGCGCGGTCACCAGGAGGAGATCGACGTCGTCGTCGACGACGAGGACCTGGCAGTTCCCCTGGACCTCACGCATCCTTGGCGACCGCTGGGAACTGGATGATGAACGTCGTGCCCTGCCCGACCGCCGACTCGAGGTGCACGTGACCGTGGAGCCCGTCCGAGACCAGGTTGTGGACGATGAACAAGCCGAGCCCGGAGCCGCCCGCCCCGCCGCGGGTGGTGAAGAACGGATCGAACGCCCGGGCCGCCACCTCCGGGGGCATGCCCTTGCCGCGATCGACGGCCCTGATCTCTACCCTACCTGCGTCAACCGACACGGAGAACTCCAAAACCCCTTCCTGATTCGCACCATACGCGTGCTCGAGCGCGTTTGTGACGATGTTCGTGACCACCTGGGCGACCAGTCCCGGCCGCTGGGTGACCATGACGTCCGAGCGCTCAAACACCGACACCGACACCGCCGTTCGTCGGATAAACGGGGCCAGGTTGCCGACCACCTCGCGGATGTACGCGCACAGCTCAAACGTGCGCAGCACACCCGCGCTCTGGTCGACCGCGACCGTACGAAATTGGCGAATCAGCTCCGAAGCACGGTGCACATTCGCGACGAGCAGCCGCAGCGCGTCGTCCACGTCCTCGAACGCCACCACCGCCGCCCCCGCGGGCAGGGCCGGACGAACGGCGTCGAGCCCCTCTTTCACGAGCGAGCTCGCGGTGACCGCGACGCCCAACGGGGTGTTGATTTCGTGCGCGATCCCCGCCACCAAAGATCCTAGTGAAGCTAGCTTCTCGCGCTGAACGAGCTCCTGCTGGGTCGCCTTGAGGGCGTCAATAGAGCTATGCAGACTGTCGGTGGTGTCGCGGAGGTTGATCTGGCTCCGATACAGATACTCGACCGTCCTGGACAAGCGGCCGTTGAGATCGAGGTTGCGCTGGTTGGCGGCGCGGAGCCGCCGGTCCACTTCATCGCGGTTGTGCGCGAGCGCGAGCGCCAGCCCGAATGCGAACGTACCGACGAGCACGACGTTCATCGTCAACAGCGGGAGGCTGTGGTCGGCTACGATCGCCGCGGCCGTTCGCTTCGATGCGACCGGCTCGAGCACGGCGCTCACGATCGTGAGGACCGCGAACAGCGCCAACGCCATCGACCCGCTGCGGAGCCGAGGGGAGATCAGCGAGCCGAACAGCGCGATGAGCGCCCACAGCATCACGACGCCGCTCGCAACGAACCCACCCAGCACGAACTGAAACGCGAACGGCAGCAGGAGGCTCGCCAGGATCTGCACGGCGCGCATGAGCTCGTGCGAGGCGAGATCGTTCGCACGATTCGCGCTGAACCCGAGGTTCAACACCGTGATGATGACGTACAAAAAGGGCACCAACGCTTCCCACGTGAGCCCGTACCCCATCGCCAGGCCCCCCCACAGCAATCCGCCGAGGCTCATCAGGGTGCCCATGTACACGATGAACCTGCGCTCGAGACCGACCTCCTCCGGGGTCGCGTCGAGTGGCAGCTCCTCTGCCGCAGACACGGAGTCGCGAGGGTTGTGCACCATCATGGCGGTCCGCCCTGACCGACGAAGGGCCACCCCCGCGGGCACTGCAGAGCCACGACGCCCGTAGCCTCTACCGCGTGGCACCGCGCGATCGCCGCCCGGATCTCGTCGAACTCCATCGCCTCGACCGACCGCTCCAGCGGGTCGAGGAGCTCATGCGCGCCCGACGCCAGCCCGACGAGCAGCCGCACCTCTGCCCACCGGATGTCGGCGAGCATCAGCTGACGGCGCACCCAGACGTCCGCGACGGCCTCGACCGGCGCGGTGGCGGACACGCCGTAGACGCGGCGGAGCATCGCGACCGCGTGCTGCATCTGCACGTCAGCGCCCACCGACCCTCGAGTCGCGTCGATCAAGGCGAGCAGCGCGTTCGACGACGCCAGATCACGCATCGCTCGAGGGTGTTCGGTCGCAACGGCCACCACCTCGAGCCACGACCGCGAGACCTGGGCCGAGCGCTCTGCGAGCACCGTGTGGCCCACCGCCAGGTGGGCGGAGGCGAGGAAGTGATGCGCGCGGCCGTATTGCCAGGCCAGCGACCGCGAGCGGGAGGCCGCGCGGTCTGGGTCTTCGACCAGCAGCAGGCTGCGCCACCGCGTCACCTCCTCCTCCAGCCAGGAGACGGCGCGCCCAGGGTCGGTGGCGAGCACCGAGAGCGCCGCGTAGCGGAGGACCAGGGCGCGCGAGCGCGCCGCGAACCGCTCGCCGCACCCGTCGAGCCGAGCCGACAACCGCAGCATCGCGTCGCGCGCGATCGCATCGGGCGCGCCGCCGGCCTCGGACTCCACGAACGCGCACGCCGCGACGGTGACCGCCGACAACGCAGCCGCCACCGGATGCTCCAACGCGCTCGGGCCTTCGACGTCGGGCACCACGCGGCACGCCAGCGTCGACGCGTCGTGCGCCGCCCGACGCGCGCCCAAGGTGCGCCCCTTCGCAGCCAGCACCCGCGCGCGCATCAACGCCGAGACCTGTGCGAGGGACGGCGACCCGTTGGCGGAGATCGCCTGGAGGTGGCGCCACGCCGCCTCCGGATCGAGCCTGAGCCACGCCGATCGCGCCGCCAGGAGGTGCAGACGATCCCGCAGGTCTTCCCGCTCCGACTGGGCGAGCCCCTCGGCGAGCACCGCCTGCGCTCCCGTCTGCTCACACGCGGCGACCATGGTGCGACCGTACTGGTACGCCGCGGACGCGGACACGCGGGCGCCGGCGCCCCTCGTGGCGCGATAACGGGCCCGCGTCACCGCGACCCAGAAGCCAGGGTCCTCCGCTGCGCTCAACGCGGCGTCGTGCGGCACCGAGTCGACCATCTGGGCCAGGGCATGCTCGTTCGGGTTCGGCCCGCGCGCGAGGTGGTCGTGCCCGCGGAGCTGCACGTACCGTTCACGTTGCGTCCGGGGATGGACCGTCGCGACGGCACACATCGACGCCAGCCTGGCGCGGACCGCAACGCGCGCCTCCTGCCAGCCATCCGGGAGCGCGCCGCTCTGGAGCCACCGCGCCAGCGGTGGGTGCGCGACCGCGCAGACCCGCTCGTCCGCGTCCTGGGCCACCCCGAGCAGACCGACGGCGCGCGCCCACCGCGGGTCGCGCGGGGAGCCCACGTCGACCAGGTCAGCGACCCCCGCAAGGACCGGCGCCAGCCACTCGACCCACCTCGGGCTCGACGCCGCCTCGCCTACCAACAGCTCGCGCAGGAGGCTATCCGTCAGCGGGATGTCGGCTTCCGACATCGTAATCAGCGTGTGACGAAGACAGGTGAGGTACGCGGGCAGGCCACCGGCGCGGTCTTCCAGCCAACGAAGGTGGGCCTCGTAGTACTTCGCGGGGTCCTGGTCGGGCAGGACCCCGGTCCGCGCGACCCCCACCGCGAAGTGCCGCACCCAACCGAACCGACCCTCGGCGAATTCGAGGATCATGTCATGCTGCGCCCGCACGCTGCGGTGCCTGCGCGCCATGTACCCCTGCAAGAACCGCTTGCCATCGGGGCTGCGGTACCACCCGTCTACGCTGATCTGCACCTCCGGCGCCCCGGTGCTGTCAAGCGGACGCACGCTGGTCACCAAGAACGGCACGCCCGTGGCCTCGAGCCACCGAAGCACCTCGCTGTGATGCGACCCCTCGTCGAGCGCGTCGACGAGCAGCGCGATCCGCGCGCGCGGGTTCGCGGCCCGAATCTCGGCGAACCAGTCGGCGCATCCTCCCAGGTCCACCGGCAGCGGGTGCTCGCGAGCCAGCGCAGGGGGCACGCGCAGGGGCGAGCGCCGCGCCTGGCGGGCGACGCTGTCACGGACCTCCTCGAGCGTCCCGACGTGCCCGGCTGCGGTGCGGAGGAAGCGCAGCGCGACCCAACCCGCGTCGTCGAGGGCCTTGCCGACGAGAGCGAGCACGGACGTCTTTCCGCTGCTCGTCGCGCCGGTCAGCCCGACGGACCGACCCGCCGCGAGCGCGCCCACGACAGCCTCGACCAGTGCGGTGGGCGCTTCAAGCTCATCAGCAGGCCCGATGGCTTCACCTCTGTCCTCGTTGGCGGCGAACGCCGACCATCGGAGGATGCCGTCGAAATCCGGCTCGGGACGGATGACCTGCGTCGTGTTGTCCTGGAGGGAGCGCACGAGGAGCCCGGTCGGGACGATCCGCTCCAGCATGAAGGTGGCCTGGGACCGATCCATCCAGAAGATAGGCTCCGGGCACCCTTCCCACTCCCGGTCGAGGCCCGGATGTTGGGCGCGCCCGAGCCACGCCTTTACGATGCGCAGCCATCGGTCGGCGTGCCCCAACAGCACCACGAGCCGGTTCCCGGCTTCCTCCACCGAGCGCGCGAAGTCATCTTCGTCGCCCGTCGGTCCATGCGCGACGTCATTCCGCCACTTCACGAGGGTACGGAGCTGCGCCCAAAGGATCCGGTCGTGGTGCGGGAGCGGTGCACCGTCGATCTGCCACAGCGGGAGCACCCGCTGCTCGACCAGCATCGTCAAGGCGACCCCTTGGGAGAAGGAGTGCGCGCGGACCGACTGCAGCAACAGCACGGCCGCGCGCTCGACGTCCGATCTGGGCGCCCCCGGCATCGCCACGACCGTCGCCCATGCCCGGTGGATCAACATGAGCCAGATCAAGCGGAGCACGGCCTCCGACGTCTCCCTCAGGTAGTTCCCGGCAGCAAAGTGGCGCATCTGAGCTTGGTACTCGACAAACCGAACGAACGGGTCGGAGACGACGTTCGGCCACGCGCCCGCGGAGCTGACCAGCGCGCGCGCCCCCACCACCGCCGGGCGACCAGCGCCGGCCGTAGGGCGGCCGGTCGCCTCGCTCACCACGGTCGCGGCCCACTCCAAGTATCGCAAATGAACCGCTCCTCGTGCCTCCGCCGAGAGATCCGGTAGCGCGCCCTCCGACCAGCCCCGCCGCTTGAGGGCAGCGATCGTCCAGCCGAGCGCGATGCGAGACAGATCCTGATCGACCTCCAACGGGATGTATCGGTCCCACGTGTCCTGGTCCGGCTCTTCGCCCCCCCGAAGCCATCGTCGGACCCCCGACATGAACGGATCCGCACGCACGGACGCCGCCGGCGGCGCGAACGACGGCGTGGTTATCACCAATTCGGAGAGCGCCTGCTGGCGGGCGGCGCTCACGAGGAGGTCACGGTACGTGCGGATGCTCCCCGCGACCACCACGCGCAACCGCTCCACGGTTACACCCGTCTTATCCAAGTAATCGTGGATCTGGTAGCGTGTGATGTCCTCCGACCCGAGCTGCTGGAGTCCGGTCCGGATGACCACGCGAACGCAGGCGAGCCGGGGCTCCTGCGCGATCCACTCCGCCACCCGAAACCCGGCGTCGCTGGTCTCCATGTAGACGTCGAGCAGAACGACCGCGACGTCGTCGCGCTGCGACAGCACCTCGCGGGCCTGCGCGCCCGACGAGGCGGCTAAGACCCGCACCGGACGATCGTCAACCCGCATCGACCGCAGCGACAACCTCGTTACCGACACGACATCGGGATCGTCGTCCGCCACCAGCACGACCCACGGAGCCTCCGCACCGCGGCTCGACTCGCCCTCGGACGCGGAGGGGGGCCCCGCGTGGACCTCGCGGGCGGGCGGCTCCGGTGTCCACCGGTCGTCCGACGGTTCGGGCGTGCGGGGCGCCCCAGCCGCCCGCTCCTGTTCCCCGCCGTCCCCTGGACCCATCAACGTTCCTCCATCGATGACCGCGCCGAACTCCGCGAACATTAGTCCAGCGTGCAACCTTAGATCTACTGCACCAGACTTCCTCTACAAATCAGGCGAGCACGTGCACGCATGGGCAAAGAGAGAGCCACGCTGACCTGAGAGATTTTCTCATGGGTCGAGGCCTGGCGCTACCCACTTCCGGTTTTCTCACTCTAGGAATGTGGGCGACAAACGGACACACTTCCCCCCTGCCCGAGGGGACTTCGTGACGCAGCACACCCTGAATCGAGCCGAGCTCACGGCGACGCCCGCGACCCTCATCGATCACGACGACAGGACCGAAGCCGACTCCGAGACTCAATCGTACGGGTACGAGCCTGACCGCTGCGCTACCTGTGCCTGTGCCTGTGGTACCGCACCCGGGTTGCGCCACCCAAGCCAAGCCCCCGGCTTCGTAGGGGAAGTGAGGCGCTGGCACCACGGTGGGCGGGCACCCGACGCGTCCCGATGGGCTGAGGTCGTGGTGGACGAGCAGGCGGCCGCGATCGTGCGCGTGATGCTGCACCGCGCCGTGACCACGCTCGGCCCTCCCGCGACCGGGCCCCTGCCCGATGTGACGGCTGGGTATCAGGGGCGCATCCCCGGCGCGTACCTCCGGTGGATCGAGGACGTGCTGGTTGCCGCGACCGGCCGCCCCCTGAAGCGGGACTGCGACCGAGCCGACCGTCGGAGGCGGTTGCAGGCGGCGTGCAGCGCTTGGCCCTTGATCGTCGCCGCGCCGCTCCACGCCATGTTCGAGGCCGAGCGCAACGGCCGGGAGCACGCACGGCGCGCCTACCTTCGCGACGCTGCCGAGGGGGTGGCGCGCGTCCTTTGGCTCGCGCTCGTCTCGCGCGCGTGGGACGTCGTCGCGAGCACGCCGGGGCGCCCGGCCACGCCGGCCGAGACCTGCGCCCTAGAGCTGCTCGTCGCCGTTAGGGACCACTCGTTCTCGTTCGGTTCCGCGATCCGCACGTGCGCGTCCAAGCAGCTGCTCCCGCTGTGGTCGCTCGGAGACGCGCCGCTCCCGGAGCGGCGCCCGGAGCTCTTCCGCCTGATGCGCGGGCTCGCGCAGTGGCGCAACGACCTCGCGCACGGCGTCACGCCCGACGCGCGGCTCGAGGAAACGACCGCCGACGCGGAGGGGCGGTTGACGCGCCTGCTCGAGCTGTGCGCGCCTTGGCTCACCGACATGGAGGCGTGGTGGTCCACCGCGGAGTCGACCACGGCTGGCGGGTTCCGGGGCGCGCCGGCGCCCGCCGTCTGGCGTGGGCCCGATCAGGACCTCTGGATGCTCGAGCGGTTCGGTGCGCACGGTCCGATCGTGCGGAGCATCGGCGGGGCCGTCGCCACCGTCGACGGGTGGACGTCCGTCTCCGACCTCGTCGGGTTTGCGGCCGGCGAAGAACCGCACAACGCCCCCGACTTCGACGCCCTCGACCCGATGGAGGACCTCGTAGGCGCCGCGTTCGCCGCGATCCAGGACGGCTCACACGTCTGGATCGTGGGGCCCAGGGCGTCTGGACGGACCACGCTGGCTTGGCTCGTCACGCGGGCGCTCCGCCTGAACGGCTTCACTGTGCTCAGGATCCAAAGCACCCTCGCCGATCCGGCGCTCAGCCCAGACGCCCTCCGCGAGCGGCTGCAGCGCGCCGTCGAGTCGACCGCGCTGGCGGTGCCGGCCTCGTTGGGCGCCGAGCGGTCGGTGCCCGCCAGCTCCAGCCGCCTCGGCCGCTGGTGGGACGCGGTTCGCGCCGCCAACCCTGGCGTCGCGGTCGCCCTCGTGGTGGACGCCGTCGACGGCGGGCCGAACGCGGCCGGCCTGTACGCGTGGGCCCTCGCCAACGGCCTGCCGACCGTGTTCGTCACCGACCCGGGGGGGCCGGCGGCCGACGGCGTCGTGCTGGACCTCGGCGCGTGGAACGACGGTGACGCCCACGGTATGCTGTCCCGCCACCTCGCGGCGCACCACCCTTCGCTGCGCGACCACCACGCCTCCTTGATCGCGGCCAGCCAAGGGCGCATCGGGCGCTTGGCGGCGACCGCTCGTGCGATCGACGCCGACGGCGTTCTCCCGCACGTCGACCCCGCCCGACACTTCGCGGCCCGGATGTCTCGGCTAGAGGCCGAGACGGGGAACCACCCGGGGTTCGCCACCTGCCTCCGCCACGCCACCCTGGTCCTCGCTGAAGCCGGGGCTCCGTTGACGCTGCCGCTGTTGCTCCGGCTCCTGCCCCAGACGCCCAAGGGCGCCGAGCCGTGGTCCGACTGGCTGCCCCTCGTGCTCGACCGCCTGTCGGGCCTGGTGGACCGCATCGCGCCGCGTCACGCGGACGCCGCCAGTCGACGCCTATACGGAGACGCCGCCCACCCGGTCTGGACGATCGCCGAACCATCGTTCCGCGACTGGCTGCGCGATGCGGCGCTGCCGCCCGCATGGGAGGCGACCCGCGCTTCGGTGCAGACCCACCTCGCCGCGCTCGGGGCAACGCTCCCTGCGTTCGGACCCGAGACGCGCACGAAGTACCTGTGGATCCACGGCGTCATGCACCGCGTCCGGGCCGGCCACGACGTGTCGACCGCGCTGACCGACGCGCTGGCCGCGCGCGATACAGTCGACGTCGGAGGGCTCCGCGACCACCCCACCCTGTGGTCCGATCTGCTTAACGAGTGGGCGTGCAGGGCGGTCACCGCCGACCCCGAGGTCCGCCTGCGGGTCGCGGTCACGCACGCCGTACACCTCGTCGACGCCGGATCCGCGGACGCCGCGGAGGCGCGGCTCGAGCGCGCGCTGCGTGGGCCCCACGCGCCAGGCGCCGGGCGCGACGCCGCGAACGTCGTCCTGGCGAGCGCCGCCCTGGCCGCAGGGCGCCCCGCTGCGGCCCTCGACGCCCTGGTCAAGCTCTCGGAGGGTGCGCGCTCGTCCCGGCGCGCGACCGTGCTTCGGGCCGCCGCGCTGATCGAGCTGGGGCACCGAGCCGACGCCGCAGCGGCGCTCGGACACCTCGAGCACGAGGCGGCGAAGTGCCCGACCGAGCTGGAGGCGTTCGCCGAGCTGGCGCGGTCGGGGCACCTCATCCCCGCTCGGCACCTCCTCGACGCGTGGGCGAGGGGCGAGGTAAAAGCGGCGCGGTGCCAAGCTCGGGGTGCCATGGCGCGGGCCGCATCCCTCGTCGCCTCGGCCCTGCCTCCGGATCGCGCGCTCACGCTACACGCCGAGGCGATTGTCACCCTGCGCGGCATGCTCCCGAGCGGCGCGCAGCCCGTACCACGCGACCCAAGGGAGCGCCTCGCGCTCTCGGAGCTGGCGATCTGCGTGGCCGGTCTGGCCGAGGCGCACGCCCTGATGGGGGACGTGTCGGCGGCGGCGGACACCCGGACCGAAGCGCACCGTTGGTACCAGCTCTCGACCGCGACGAAAAACGCACAGCTCACCTCGATCACCAGCGACGGACCAGACCGGTCCCTGGTGACCTTGCGCGCGCTGCGGGCGCTCGCGCGCGCGTGCGCAGCCGCTGGGGAGAGCGATCCCGCGCGCGTCGCGCACCAACTCGGCGCGCTCCAACGGGCGATGCGGGCGGCTCACGGTCTCTCCCTGACGACGCGCACGTGCGGCGCGCCCAGCCCGGCGCGGCGTGACCTGCTCCTCCTCGACCTCTGGCGCGCGTGTGCGCTCCTCAACGCGGGCTCGATCGCCGAAGGGCTCGCCTCCGTGTCCGAGGTTGAGATCGAGGCGACCACCCACACCGACGCGGAGATCGCGGCGGCGCTGCGGCGGTGCCGGACGGCGGAGATCGCGCGGTCCTGCTGACGGGCCCGACGGCGCGCCGTGGCTGCTTCACGCCATGATCGTAGCGTTGCACATGGGTCGCTCCGGCCGCTGCCACGACGGCTACGTCGACGATACGGCCACCGGGGCCAAGCTCTACCTCGTCGGCGCCGTCACCCTCGAGCGCAACGTGGTGAGCTTCGGCGCGCACCACGCGCTGACGGTTCCGGAGCGCCCGTGGGGCGTGCTGCTCTCGGCCGGCCTCCTCGTGTACGACTGCGCCGGGGGCTGCCTGCGCGCGCGCACCGGCGGCGAGGGCTGCGTCCCCGCGGTCGCGGCACGGTAGGCGTGCCCCTTCGGCGCCCGGGGCTCTGCCGCGCTACCAGGCGCTTGCGCCGATGCCCGTCGGCTCCTTGGCCAAGTGGTTCGAGCTGGTGCGCGCGTCGCCGCCACCGTCTGAGGCTATCGCTTGGTCACCGTCCTGACCCGAACCATGGGCGGACGCCGCCGACGCGCACTGCGGGTACGGGATCGACACCGTGGCGATGGTCCCGCCCGCCACGCCCGCGTCGACCGTCAGGTCACCTCCGACCAGGTCCAGGCGCTCGCACGCGGCCAACAGGCCGTAGCCGCCGCCGCTCCGCGGCTTGTTGCCAGGCCTGAACCCGCGCCCGTCGTCCTTCACGCGGATGACCACCCGGTTGTCCTCCTCCGCGATCGACACCGACATGAGGGTCGCGCCGGAGTGCTTGACGACGTTCACCATCAGCTCACGCGCGCTCCAATACGCAGCGACTTTGGCCTCTTTGCTGAGCTCGGGCACGTCCGGGTCGGCGTTGAACGCGACGCGGATGTCGTGCGGCTTCGCCAAGCGCTCCGCCGCCTCCCGCAGCGCCGACGAGAGCCCCAGCGTACGAAGCGCAGGGGGGCTAATCTCCACGATCAGCTCGTTCATGTGGCGCACGGCGACGTCGAGCACCGCGGCCGCCATCCCGAGGGTGTTCGCCAGCTCCGGCCATCCGTTTTATTGCCACCACGGGATTCGATCCGCAGTTCGGTGCCCGCCCGATCAAGCGGGTGAT
>CAIUDO010000806.1 GCA_903897935.1 uncultured Pseudomonadota bacterium | reverse complement strand
CCCTCCTCGCGAACGGCCCGGTCAACTACGTTGACCGAGCCTCGTCGCCCTCGCACGGGCCTCGCTCAGCGGGCTCGGTCCGCAATGCCCTTCAGGCTGCTGGTAGATCAACCCAAGTGCCCTCATCAGTCCGTGTCCACACACCCTGTTCGATCCCACCATCGGAGGCTCGTTGCCCAAGTTCCTCGTGATCGCGCTCGCCCTTTCTGGCTGCAACAAGGACACTGTGGAGACGGCATCTCCTCTTGAGGAGACGGAGACGGAGACGCCTTCCACGGACGACCCCGCGGTCATCGACTGGCTGGCCGCGGGCGAGCCCACCGTGGCGCCCCCAACATCCCGTGGCTGGCCGACGGCGCGCCCCCGATCGCGCCCCCGTCCCGCGCCTGCCCCGCCGGTTGGACCGAGACGCCGCTCGACCACGGCGGGCACTACTGCGACCCCTGGCCGTCCGGCGCGCGCGAGACGTGCGGGCCGCTCCAGATGCACCTCCCTGGCGACGCCGCGTGCGTCGACGTCGGATCCGAATGCCCGGCCGACGCGTGGCCGGCCGACCTGGTCGACGCGGACACCGTGTTCGTGGCCGCGGGCGCCAACGGCGTCGGCACGCGGGCCGCGCCGTTCGGCTCCCTCGCCGACGCGATCGAGGCAGCGGACCCCGGTGACACGATCGCCATCGGCGCCGGCACATTCGAAGCGGGCGTCACCATCGGCGCCGACGTCACCCTGCGTGGGCTCTGCCCGGCCGAGACGACGCTCACCCGCGCCGCTGGCGCCAACGACAGCACCGGCGTCGTCGCCGTCGACGGGGGCTCGGTCACGATCCGCGACCTGCGCATCGGCGACAGCGCCTCGGTCGGCGTGCTCGCCACGGACGCCACCGTGGCGCTCGACGGCGTCGTGATCGACGGCGCGTCCAACCACGGCGTGAGCGCGACCGACAGCGAGGTGTCGCTCACGGACGTGCTGATCGCCAACATCGCGTCCGCGTCGGATCTCACGCGCGGCGACGGCGTGTTCGCGACCGGCGGCACCCTCGTCGCCGACCGCCTCGGCGTCACGAACAGCCACCGCACGGCCATCTGGGGGGAAGGCGACCTCAACATCGACCTTCAGGACTTCGTCGTCTGGGGCATGCGCCCGGAAGCGGTCGACAATACGCGCGGCGTCGCGTTGCGGCACTCAGGTTCGGGCACCGCGTCGGTCCGCCGCGTCTCGGTCGACTCTGGGTTCGACTACGCCCTCGGGGCCACCGGCGCGGGTGACCTCCTCGTGGAAGACGCGTACGTCCGGGACCTCGGCGAGAACCAGAGCACCGGCGGCGCCTTCGGCGCGATCGGCAACCAGGGGACGGGCTCGCTGACGGTGCGCGGCGCGACGCTGATCAACGTACCCGCGTCCGCGGTTCGCAGCTCGGACGACAAGGCCGTCGGGCCCCTGGTCGCGGAGGACATCGTCGCGATCGGTGTCTACCGCCCTTCGGCCTCGACCTTCGGCGGCGTGGGCATTCTGGTGACCCAGACCGCGGACGCCACCCTGGCCCGGCTGCACGTCGAGGGTGGCGAGGGGGACGGGCTGGACGTCGAGTCTTCCACAGGCACGATCAGCGACGTCACCGTAGATGGTGGTGGTCTGCTGGGCGGTTGCGGTGCCGGAATCACCGTGCAGCTCGCGTCGGACGTGGTGGTGACGCGCGCCCAGGTGTTCCGCGCGCCCTACTACGGGGTCTGCATCGAGGGATCGAACGTCGACATGTCCGATCTGTACGCCAACCCCGAGGGCTCCACCGAGCTCGGCTTCGGCGTCCTGGTCGTCAACGGAGCCCTTGTGACCGCCCGCACCGTGCTCATCGAAGACGCCATGACCATCGGCTTCGACGTGGAGCTGTCCGCCGCGCTCGTCGAGGACATGATCATCCGACGCACGGTCCCGAGCGACCTTCAACCGTACGGGATCCCGATCAACACGTACGGTGCGGGCCTCAGCGGCACCTCGTTGTCGCTCTACCGCGTCCTGTTGGAGGACGGGTACGCGAGCGGCATCACCGGCGACACGGTCGACCTCGTGGCGGAGGACGTGCGCATCACCGACATCAAGCCCATGCAGAGCACCGGGCAGCACGGGTTCGGCATCGACGCCGCGTCCGGGTCCATGTCGCTCACCCGCGTCGCGATCGCGGACGTCGCGCACGCCGGCGTGTTCCACGGCTTCGGTGACCTCTCCCTCACCGACGTGTCCATCTCGGGGGTCGTGCAGCAAGACTGTGTCGATTCGCTGTGCAGCGACGACGACGCCGCGAGCGGCGTGTTCGTCGGCGGCGACACCGCGACGCTCGAGCGCGTCCTGGTCGAAGGGGCGGTCGGGGTCGGGGTTCACGTTCAGGGCACCGGGATCCTCACCGACGTGGTGATCCGCGACAACGGGGTCGGCATCGACGCGGTCAACGGCACCGTCGAGGAGACGCGGGTGACGCTGGAGGGCAACGGCGTCGACGAAGCCGACGAGGCCACCACCACGCCGAAGGCGAACTGGTGACCGTGCGCCGTGGTCATCGCGGTGGCACGACCGTGATGACCACCAGCTGCGGTCGGCAGAAGAAGCGCAGCCGCGGCGCGTAGCCGCGCTCCATGCCGATCCCGCGCGACACGACGAGGTGGCGCCGCCCGTCCGGGAGGGTGTGCAACCCGCCGGCCGCCCACGCGCGCGGCACCTCCGAGAGGGTCACCGGCGGCCCGAACCCTGGGATCACCACCTGCCCGCCGTGGGTGTGCCCCGCGACGAGCAGATCGGCGTCGACCGCTGGGGACAGCGCGAAGTCGGGCCCGTGGGCCAGCGCGACGTGGAAGTCGTCCGTCCCCGGGACCACCAGCCTGGGATCGAAGCCGTCGTCGAAGCCGAGGGTGGTGAGGGACAGCGGTCCGAGCGCGCGGGTGGTCTGATGCTCGTCGGCGGTGACCGGCGTCCCGGAGAACAGAGCGCCCGCCCAGCCGTCCCGGCCCTCGACGTTGCCGCGGACCGCGTAGGCCCCGAGCGGCGCGTTGAGCCGGGACCACAGCGCGCGGCTCGCTTCGACCTCTGCGGCGTATCGTTCAGGTTCGTCCGGGAACACCTGGACGTAGTCCCCGGGCAGCAGGATCAGGTCCGGCCGCTCGGCCAGGGCGAGCTCGACGGCGCGCGCCTCCCACGCGCCGTAGTGATCGCTCTGGATGTCGCTCAGGACGGCGATCTTCAGCGGGGCGGCTACCTTTTCGCTGACCAGGGTGTAGTGGTCGACGGCGAGCCAGCGCGGCTCGACAAAGAAGGCGTCGACCCCGACGATCGCGAGCAGCAGCCCGGAGGCGGCCTGGACGACGCGGTCCGTCCGCGTGGTCGCGAGCCACGCGGCGCCGCCGAGCACGAGCGGCGCGTGCAGGAACAGGACCCACGCCCAGGCGCGCACGAGCGCGAAGAGGTCGTGCGCCAACGCCGCGGCGACGACGCCGCACACCAGCAGCGACGCGGCGCCGACGAGGACGGTGACGGGCAGGGTGCGGGCCGGCCATCGCGCCACGACGGCGAGGCAGGCGACGTCGAACACCAAGCCGGCGAGGTTCAGCGGGAGATCGAGCCACAGGATCACGCCGTCCCCTTGTTCGCACCGGGTTCACGTCGAGCACGCGCCGGTCGAGCGCCTCGAGAGCGCGCTCTCGGAGCTCGTGACGTGACGGCGCCCGGAGACCGTTCGCCATACCCGGGCACCGCTGCGCGAGCCGGCGCTACGCGCTCATCCAGACCGTCTGAACCTCGGACAACCGCGCCAGCTCCGTCGGCCCCGCCGCCCGCGCTGCCCGGTCCACCAAGAACACCCGCTTGAGCATCCGCGCGCTCGCGACCTCCACCGCCGTCTCGACCGCCTCCGGTAGCGCCCCGCGCGCCATCCACACCGCGTCGATGTCGTCGTGTTTGTCGGCCGCGCCCACGAGCTCCTGCAGGTCGCCCGTGAGCACGTTCACGACGCCGCCGGGCAGATCGCACGTCCCGAGCGCTTCGCACAACGCCGCCGCCGCCACCGCGTTGCTCGACGGCACGAACATCGTCGCGGCGTTGCCCATCACCGCCGACACACACAGCGCCTCGACCATGCCGAGCAACCCGTCGTCCGGGTGCGGCACCAGCACGACCACCCCGACCGGCCGCACCCGCGAGTAGTTCACGTACGCCGCGGCGACCGGGTTCAGCGTCGACAACAGCGCCGTGATCTTGTCGCACCAACCGGCGTGATGCACCGCGCGGTCGACGGCCGCCGCGACCTCGTCTGGCGCACCCGCGGCGCTGCCCTCGAGCACCTCGGCCAGCCGGTACAGGATCTGGCCGCGGTTGTACCCGGACCGCTTCTCCCAACCCGGCTGCGCTGCCCGGTTGTTCTCGACGCTGTCCCGCAGGTCTTTGCGGCTGGCGCGGCACACGTGCACGGTGCGACCCCCGGAGCTGACGGCCAGCGTGCGCCCCGACTCGGAGCGAACGTACTGACCCGCGACGTACATCTTGATGGTCTTCTCGACGGCGATCCTCACCGCTCCCCCAACCGGACATACGGCCAGATGCCGTGGATTCCGCCTTCGCGCCCGAAGCCCGAGTGCCGGACGCCCCCGAACGGCGACGCCGGATCGAACAGGTTGTACCCGTTGGCCCACACGACGCCCGACTGGAGCGCGTGCGCCGTCGAGAACACCTTGCTCGTCTTCTCGGACCACACGCCGCACGCGAGGCCGTACTCGGTGTCGTTCGCCTTCCGGATCGCCTCCTCGGGCGTGCGGAACGTGAGCACCGACAACACGGGCCCGAAGATCTCCTCGCGCACGACGGTGTCGGTCTGGTCGACGCCTTCGAGCAGCGTGGGCTTGACCCACCAGCCCTCGGCCGGCGGCTCGTTGGCCGCGCCTTGCCACATCCGCGCGCCCTCGGCGACGCCGACGTCGATGTACCGACACACCGTCGCGTGCTGGGCGGCGCTGTTGATCGCGCCCACGTCGGTGTTCTTGTCGAGCGGGTCGCCGATCCGCAGCGCCTCGATGCGCCGCTTGAGCCGGGCCACGAAGTCCGGCGCGATCGACTCCTCCAACAACAAGCGGCTGCCCGCGCAGCACACGTGCCCCTGGTTGAAGAAGATGCCGTTGATACAGCCCTCGATCGCCTGGTCGAGCGCGGCGTCCGCGTAGACGATCTGGGCGCCCTTGCCGCCGAGCTCGAGCGTGAGCGCTTTGTTCGTGCCGGCGACCTGCCGACGGATGATCCGCCCGACCTCGGTGCTGCCGGTGAACGCGATCTTGTCGACGCCGGGGTGCTTCACGAGGGCGGCGCCGGTCGCGCCCGCGCCGTTGACGATGTTGACGACCCCGGGCGGGAGCTCGGCTTCGAGCAGGATCTCGGCGAGCAGCATCGCGGTGAGCGGCGTGGTCTCGGCGGGCTTGAGCACCACCGTGTTGCCGGCCGCGAGCGCGGGCGCGAGCTTCCACGCCGCCATGAGCAGCGGGAAGTTCCACGGGATGATCTGGCCGCACACCCCGAGCGGGCGCGCCACCCGACCGGGGGCGGCGTAGTCGAGCTTGTCGGCCCAACCGGCGTAGTAGAAAAAGTGGGCGGCCGCGAGCGGCACGTCGACGTCGCGGGTCTCGCGGATCGGCTTGCCGTTGTCGCGCGACTCCAACACGGCGAGCTCGCGGGACCGCTCCTGGATGCGCCGGGCGATCCGGTACAGGTACTTGCCGCGCTCGGCCGGAGGCATCTTCGACCACACGCTCGTGTACGCCTCGCGCGCGGACGCGACCGCGGCGTCGACGAGCGCCGCGTCGGCGGTGCCCACCTGCGCGAGCACCTTGCCGGTGGCCGGCTCGATCGTAGCGAAGTCGGCGTCGGTCGGGCCGTCGACGAGGCGCCCGCCGACGAGGTGGCCGTACCGTGGGTGGATGCGAACCGGGGTGGTCTCCGGCGCTGGGGCCAGCGGGAGCGCCCCGGCGATGCGGAGGGTCGGGGGGACGTCGACCTTGTTGTTCACGCGCTCTCCTTCGGTCAGTCGACCGAGAACCGGCGGGGCGACTGGTAAAAGCCGTCTTCGCGACGGACGATCTGGCGCACGAGGTCGTTGACGAGCGCGCTGGCCCCGAACCGGAACAGGTCCTTGGTGAGCCAATCTTCGCCGAGCGTCTCCGCGAGCACCACCAGGTAGTGCAGCGCGAGCTTGGCGTCGCGGATGCCGCCCGCCGGCTTCATGCCGACGCGCACGCCCGTCGCCAAGAAGTGCTCGCGGATGGCCTCGAGCATCACCAAGGTGACCGGCAACGTAGCAGCCGGGCTGATCTTGCCGGTCGACGTCTTGATGAAGTCGGCGCCCGCGAGGATCGCGAGCCGGCTCGCCGCGGCGACGTTGTCGAGCGTGCCGAGCTCACCCGTCTCCATGAGGACCTTGAGGTGGGCGGGGCCGCACGCCTCCTTGATCGCGATGATCTCGTCGCGGACGCGGTCGTCGTGGCCGGCTAGGAACGCGCCGCGATCGATGACCATGTCGATCTCGTGCGCGCCGTACGCCACCGCGCGGCGCGTCTCCTCGAGCTTGAGCGGGAGCGGGATCTGACCGGACGGGAACCCCGTCGCGACCGCGGCGATCCGGATGTCGGCCCCGCCGAGCGCCTCGACCGCGTACGGCACCATGTTCGGGTAGACGCACACCGCGGCGACGTGCGGTAACGACGGGTCTTCCTGGAACGGCGTGCGCGCCTTGCGGCACAGCGCGTGCACCTTGTCGGGCGTGTCGGCGCCCTCCAGGGTGGTGAGGTCGACCATCGAGAGCGCGAGGCGCAGCAACGCGTCTTTGCTCTCGGCTTTGATCGAGCGCTTTCGGGCGCGGTCGCAGCGAGCTTCGATCGTGACGCGGTCGACCCGCGCCGCGCGCCAGGGCCACGGGGTGGCGGTCATGTCGTCTCCGGTGGAGCGGCGCGTCTATCGCCTGTTCGGCGTCTGCGCGACATCGCGGGACGACACGTCGGAACGGACCTGCGTTCGGGGCGCGCCGCGGGGTAACATGCGCGGAACGGAGGAGCGATGCATCGCGCTGCCCGCGCCCTGCCCGCGGCCATGACCCTGCTCGCGCTGGCCACGAGCCCAGCGTGCTTGTTGATCTCGAGCGACGAGCACGCCGCGTGGCTCGACCGCGACGGCGACGGCGTCAGCGGGGTCGACGACTGCGACGACCAGAACCCCGACGTGTTCGAGGTCGTGACCTGGTTCGCCGACGCCGACGGGGACGGCCTCGGCACCACCGGCATCCCCCAGCCGAGCTGCGGGCAGCCCGAGGGCTACGCGCTCGAAGGCGGCGACGAGTGCGACGACGCCCCGGGCGTGTTCACGCCGCTCGTGTGGTACGCCGACGTCGACGGGGACGGTCGCGGCGACGAGAACGCCCCGGTCGGGAGCTGCACCCAACCGGCCGGCTACGTGTCCGACCTGACCGACTGCAACGACCGCGAGGAGACGATCTACCCAGACGCGCCCGAGGTCTGCAACGACAAGGACGACGACTGCGACGGCTTCGTAGACGAAGAGGGGGCCACCGGCACCACCGTGTACTTCGTCGACGCTGACGGCGACGGGCACGGCGTTCCCGGCGCTACCGTCGAAGAGTGCACCCCGCCCGTGGGCTACGCGCCCACCAACGACGACTGCGACGACGGCGACCCCGATGTCAGCCCGACCGATCCCGAGGTGTGCGGGGACGGCGTCGACAACGACTGCGACGGCGGGAACAACGGGTGCCGCCCGACGGCCGACATCGACGTGGTCGCGTCCTCCGCGTTCACCACCGAGGGCCTGACCGCGTCGGCCGGGCTCGGCAGCGCGATGTCAGCGGCCGACTACGACGGTGACGGCGACCTCGACCTGCTGGTCGGCGCTGACCTCGCGTACTCCGGAAAGGGCGCCGCGTACCTCGTCGAAGGCCCGCTCGACCGTCCGCTCTCGCTGATCACTGCCACCGAGCTGCTCGGCCAGTCGGGTGACTACGCGGGCGCTGGCGTGGAGTTCCTCGGTGACTACGACGGCGACGGCGTCAACGACCTCGCGGTCGGCGCGCGTATGTCGTCGAACCGCGACATCGACGAGTTGCCGGTGTCTACGGGCCGCGTGTACGTGGTGTCGGGCGCGGCGTCGTCGGGCAACCTCACCACCGCCGCGCGGCTCACGCTCGAGGGGACGAACGGCCCTCGCCCCTACGACGACGGCATCGGCGAGGTGATCGCCTCGTTCGGCGACCTGAACGGCGACGGCTTCGCCGACCTCGGCGTCGGGTCGACGGCGGCCGAGCCCGCGGGTCAAGACCTCAACGGCGGGGTGTACGTGCTGTTTGGGCCGACCACGGGCACCCTCGCGGCGGCCTCGGTGCCCGATGTCATCTGGGGCGCTGACGTCCAGGACTTGGCGGGGTCGTCGTTGTTGGGGTTGGACGCCGACAGCGACGGAGACACCGACATCGCGGTCGGGGTGGTGTGGCGCTACGAGACGTACCCGGCGAGCGCCGCGACCGCGTGGCCAGGGGGCATCGACTTCTTCTTCGATCCGCCGTCCGGCGCGGTCGACATCCTCGACAGCGACGCCACGTTCATGGGCACCACGCTCGGAGAGGGCTTCGCAGGGGCGATGTCGGAGATCGGCGACGTCAACGGCGATGGTCACCAGGACCTGCTGGTCGGCAGCCTCGGTGGGTTCGCCGACCCGATCACGAGCCCCGCCGCGTACGTGATCCTCGGGCCGTTCACGACGACCGACGCCGTGTCGGCGACGGACACCACCTTCACGGGCTCGTACGCCGACGACGCGATGTCCGACGTCGTCGGGTCGGCCGGCGACTTCGACGGCGACGGCAACATCGACGTCGTGATCACGGCGGCGGGCGCCGCCGAGGCGTGGCTGCACTTTGGCCCGTTCAAGGGCACGCACGTCATCACCGACGGCGTGCGCCTGTTCGGCGGGGTCGGGTCCGAGCTCGGGCGCGCGGTGGTCGGCGGGTACGACCTCGACGAAGACGGCCACGGCGACCTCATCCTCGGCGCGCCGGGGCACACCGGCGGCGCGGGCGCGGACGCGGGCGCGGTCTTCATCGTGCTCGGCTCGTCGTTGTGAGTCCGGACGAGGTCGACGCGCTGCTCAACCGCGCCGGTTCGGGGCGCCCCCTCTCCGATGACGACGTCCGGCGGTTCGTCGCCGGGGCCACCTTCGGCGCGCTGAGCCGCCCCCAGGTCGCGGCCTGGCTCGCGTGGGCGTACGCCCGCACCCTGACCGCCCCCGAGACCGCCGCGCTCACCGACGCGATGGTGCGGTCGGGGGTCCGGCTGTCGTGGGGGAGCGGCGGGCTGCTCGTCGACAAGCACAGCACCGGCGGCGTCGGAGATAAAGTCAGCTTGATCCTTGCTCCGCTGTGGGCGGAGCTCGGCTGGCGGGTGCCGATGATCTCGGGGCGCGGCCTCGGGCACACCGGCGGCACCCTGGACAAGCTGGAGTCGATCCCCGGCTTCCGAACCGACCTCTCGGTCGACGAGCTGCGGGGCGTGCTCGAGCGGGTCGGCTGCTTCATCTCTGGGCAGACGGCGGACCTCGCGCCGGCCGACCGGGTGCTCTACAGCGTGCGCAACGAGACGGGCACGGTCGCGTCCATCCCGCTGATCGTCGGCTCGATCCTGTCGAAGAAGCTCGCCGAGGGCATCGAGCGGCTGGTGCTCGACGTCAAGGTGGGGCCGGGCGCGTTCATGAAGACGCCCGAAGACGCCGCGGCGTTGGCGCGCGCGCTCGTCGACACGGCCGTCGCGCACGGGGTGTCGTGTGTCGCGCACCTGACCCCGATGTTCGAGCCGCTCGGCGTGATGGTGGGAAACGCGCTCGAGGTGGACGAAGCCGCGGCGTGCTTACGCGGCGTCGGGTCGCGCGCGCTCGCGGAGCTGGTGGTGTCGCTCGCCGAGCACCCCGACGCCGCCGAGGTCCTGGCGTCCGGGCGCGCGTACCCGAGGTTCCTCGCCATGATCGAAGCGCAGGGCGGCGACCCGCGCGCGGTCGACCGGGGGGTCGCGGGCGGCACCGAGAGCGCGTGGGTGGTCGCGCCGCGGGCCGGGGTGGTGCACACGCTCGACGCGGGCGCGTGCGGGCGCGCCGCGATGGCGCTGGGCGGCGGCCGGATGGTCGCCTCGGACGCCGTGGATCCCATGGTCGGCCTCGAGGTGCTCGCCCCCGTCGGCGCGGTGGTCGCCGCGGGCGACCCCATCGTGCGGCTCGCCCACCGCGGCGGTCACGGG